>JAZNUF010000155.1:0-6145 GCA_045592185.1 Candidatus Flemingiibacterium sp. | reverse complement strand
AAGCTGTGACAATCAGCTTGAAACGCTCAAGGCTATTCGCGAGCTTGGCGTAAAGCCCTCCATATCTATAAAGCCCGCGACTCCAGCGTTTATTTTAGAGCCGCTTCTCGATTATGTGGATATGGTGCTTGTAATGACTGTTGAACCGGGGTTCGGCGGACAATCCTTCATCGGCGAAACTCTCGAGAGTGTCCGTACTCTTTCGGAAATGATTAAGGCTTCGGGACGTGATATTGATATTGAAGTTGACGGCGGAATCAATGCCGACAACATTCGTCTTGCATATGATGCCGGAGCTCGTGTCTTTGTTGCCGGTTCTTCTGTATTCAAGCCATCGGATGCCGGTTCAGCTATTGCCGCCCTCCGCAAGTCGTGCGAGTGATTTCTACTCAAAAAATTAATCCCCCTCCGTTTTCGTACAAATGATTTCGGAGGGGATATCTTTGTATAGTTCTAAAAAAGCGTCAGCCTAAATCGTGGAAAATCGGCTCTTCACCGCTATCCTCGGTGTCTGTACCGTAGTATGGGTCTATCATAATTTCCTTGATTTTCGGGAATGCTGCATAACAAGCCATGAAAGCACCGTCAGCGAAAAGAAGAACGAAAGGAATTATGATGCCTATCGGAAGAACGTAAATCATAACCACGTACGTTATGGCGATGAGAGCTAAAATACCGACAGTTGCCATAAAATTTCGTTTGATTCCAAGCAATGAGAAGATAAATGCGTTTTTAAGAATTTTGAAAATCGAAAGGTCGAAGGTGACCATGAGAATGTAGATGTAAAAGCGCATCCAAAACCAAATAAGGGCAATGAGCAGGGAAGCGTAGAACATAATGTTCATAGCCGTAGATACGCCCGTGTTGTAATAAAAGAACAGAATGTCATAGGCGCAAATGGCTGAGAAAGCCACGTCAAGGATGCCCATTACCATACCCTGAATCTTGTTTCTCTTTATGGCATACCAAAAGTCCTCCCACATGAATAAAGGCTCACCCTTAACCATGTTGCGAAGTATGTAAGTAGTGCCGGTGTTCACATAACCGAAAGTAAAGATGACAAGTGCCGAAAGACCGAGGAAAATATAGGTCCATAGGGTGGGGATTCCGATTCCCGATTGAGTGCCGAACAAGCCGAAAAGGGCGGCTGTAACGGGAGATTCCTCGTGTTTTAGCAGTCCGAAAACAGGCGCAAACATTTTATATGCAGGAGCAGTTGATGCCCGGTCAAGATTTCCGCTAAGGGCGAGCAAAAGAAAGAGTATAGGAAAATTTCCGAAAATATAGAACATATTTACGGTAACAAGCCTTGTAAATTTGCTTTTAAAGTGAACGAAGAAGTTTTTTAAATTTTTTGGGCCTTCAGGCTCTTTTTTTACACCTTTTCCGTCCTTGTTAAAATTAAAAAGCTTAAATTCTTTTCCGAAAATTTTCAAAATCCTTGTCTTCCTTTCAGTTATAGGTAAACGTATATTAAAAATAGCATCAGTAGCACATCGGCGCAAATCAGCGAACAAATGCGCAAAAATACAAAGGCATAGTTTTTTGTACGAGGAGAAAATAGCTTTGGCGTATCCGCACCGTAGTAGAAGCCTATCGCCTCGGCACAAGTGATGATAAGCAGAAGTGAAATAGCAAGACTGGCACCGAGATATACAAGAGAGTCAAGCAGTATGCCCGTTCTCAGAGAGAATTGGAGCATGGTTACGGCAAATCCGAAAAGGACTCCGCGATACAGCAAGACGGCGGCAGATACAATGGGTACAAATAAAGTAAATCCTGCAAAAAATACGGCTATAAACAACCATAATTCATGGGTACAGCAATCAAGGGCAACCATCGCTACATCAAGCGCACCATCGCACCTGTAAAAAAGGGCGAGAAAATAGCGTTCAATTAAATTGTCGTACAGTTCTGACTCGCCGATGCCGAGGAAATGGTAAAGGGCGCACCCGAGAAAGCTTCCGAAAATAAACAGAGAGGATGCTGCAAGCATTACCGTTTTGCGGTCAAGCGCTTGTCCTATTCTGTTTTTTGTCTCCGTGTAGCCGGGATTCATAAGTTATACCATCCTTTCATTTGTGATTCTTTGGGTGGTATAATTTTATGCACCTGTTATCCGTGATATTACAGTAATTTATATTTATCCGCCGTAGACCTTTGACATTTCTTCCGCACGGTCTGTACAAGCAACCATAGCCTTATGGATGATTTCGTCCACTCCGTTATCATAAAGTACGTTCATTGCACGCTCGGTGGTACCTTTTGGCGAGGTTACGGCACGAATAAGCTCCTCAGCGGTTTTTCCCGATGCAAGAAGCATTTCCGCCGCCCCGATTACAGTTTTGCAAACAGCTTCTGTAAGAAGCTTTTCATCACATTCAAGGTTTTGAGCCTTGGCGGACTTAATCATGGAATCTATAAAATAGTAGAAGTAAGCAGGCGAGCTGCCGTTTAGGCAAATTATTTTGTTAAGCTCCGATTCATCAAGGCGTATAACCATGCCGGATTTTTCAAAAATATCCGCAGCAAAGGCGAAATCCTCATCGGATACTGCCTTATTACGGCATACGGCGGTGACGCCCCTTGAAATCTGAAGAGGGGTGTTTGGCATACAGCGAACAACAGCGCATGACTTATTCAGCATATTGCAAATAGCAGAGGTAGAAATTCCGGCGGCAATAGAAACAAATACCTTTTCATCAAGGTTGACTCCGGTGCTTGCAATTTCTGATAGAAGTTCCGTGAAATTTTGCGGCTTTACCGCAAGAATAATAAAATCGCCCGTTTCTGTGGCGTCTTTTACGGTAGCGGCTACCCTAACGCCGCCCTTTGCAAGGAACTCGCATTGGGAGGTGAATTTGTCGTAAACGGTAATTGCTTCCGGATTGTATCCCGAGGCGAGAAGTCCAGAAACAATGGCCGAAGCCATATTTCCGCAGCCCATAAAGCTGATTTTTTTCATATAAAAGTTTTCCTTTCAAAAGCTAAGTAAAAGTTAGGTGAATTATCGTTCTCCTATTTTTTGCTCATAAATAAATTCCTTTCTACATTATATCACAATTTACCCATGATGGCAAGGATTTGACAAAATAGTTTACACAAACACAATATTTTCGATAAAAACTTTCAGCTAAATATTTTTTGCTATATTTGCTTTTCCTCTTGAAAAAATAGGGAATATGGTGTATAATATTATAAAATGAGAAGCTGACGCGATTGGGGGCGATTTTTTGAAAAAATCTATAGTTTACGGCATTTTGTCAAAAATCCCCGTAATAAAAAGAAAGAGGTTGACTCTGCGCAAAATGAAGCCCTCCGATTATATTGATATGTACGAGTATGCTTCTGACGAAAAGGTTACCAAGTATCTCCTTTGGAATCCACACGAAAATCTTACGCAAACCCGCGACTATCTCCGCTTTATTCAAACGAGATACCACACGGGAGATTTTTACGATTGGGCGGTTGTGGATAATTCATCAAAACGGATGATAGGTACCTGCGGATTTTCACGGCTTGATTTTGAAAACAATCTGGCTGAGATAGGTTATGTCATAAACTCAGCCTTTTGGGGGCAGGGAATTGCTTCCGAGGCTGTCTGCGCCGTTATGGAATTTGCCTTTATGGAGCTTAATGTCCGCAGAGTTGAGGCAAAATACATTGTAGGCAACGAGAACAGCCGGCGTGTCATGGAAAAATGCGGAATGACCTTTGAGGGGATTCAAAGGCAGGCTATGTATATCAAAGGTGAATATCGAGATATTGGAATTTGTTCGATTATCTCGGATGAGTATATGAAAAATCGGTAAAATGGCAGGAGTGAATATGGCAGAGCTAAAAAACAATACCCTTGCCCTTATAGGTATGACGGGCTGCGGAAAATCCAGCGTTGGGCGCATTATGGCAAAGAAAATATCAGCTTCGCTTATTGATCTTGACGATGAAATTGTAATAAGGCATGGGGAAATTAAAAAAATTTTCGCAGAGCTTGGGGAGGATGGATTCCGTAAAATAGAATACGAGGTTCTTCGGGAAATTACCGAGAGGGATTCGGAGCAAATTAGAATTCTTTCCTGCGGCGGAGGACTTCCCACCTATGAGCCAAGCAGAGCATTGCTTCGACAGTGCGCTACGGTTGTGTGGCTGCGGCGAAGTGCCGAGAGCGTTTTGGCTGAAGACAGCATTCTTTCCAGACCTCCCATAAACGGTAATCCGGAAAACTATCGGAGGCTGCTTGAAGCGAGATACCCAATATATCGGGAAACCGCCGACTATTCCTTTTATAACTCGTTTCCGAAAAGAACAGCCGTTACGCTCATTAAAAAATTTGTCGCTTATAGATAACTTCAACATACAGAAAGGCACGAAAAACAATGGAAATTAGAAATCTGATTGATTTTAACGATATGACCATCGAAGAATGGAAGGAGCTTAACAGCCTTGCCTTTGATATAAAAAAATCTCCCGAAAAATACAAAGATGCCTGTAAGGGACGGATTATGGCTACGCTTTTTTATGAGCCTTCCACCCGTACACAAATGTCCTTTCAAACTGCGATGATGCGGCTTGGGGGAAAGGTCATTGGTTTTTCTGACCCCAGCTCCAGCTCCGTTGCCAAGGGAGAAACCCTTCGTGACACCGTGAAAATTGTCAGCGGATACGCAGATATATTGGTGATACGGCATCCTATTGAGGGGGCGGCGTATGCGGCGGGACTATATTCCCACGTACCCGTCATAAATGCAGGGGATGGAGGGCATTTTCACCCTACGCAGACTTTGACTGACCTTATGACAATTTCGGAGCTAAAAGGGCGTACAGACGGTCTTACCGTTGGCTGCTGCGGCGACTTACTTAACGGACGTACTGTTCATTCGCTTCTCCGCGCACTTATGAGATTTAGTAATAACCGTTTTGTACTGATTTCCACACCGGAGCTTCGTCTGCCATCATATGTTGCGGATGAGCTCATTTCCAACGGCTGTGAAATCAGAGAAGTTTCTACTCTTGAAGAATGTATCGGCGAGCTTGACGTATTGTATATGACTCGCATACAGAGAGAGCGTTTTTCGAGCGCCGATGAATATGAGCGCCAATCGGGTATATACAAGCTTACGACTGATAAAATGGCACTTGCCAAGGATGACCTTGCGGTGCTTCATCCCCTTCCGAAGGTGGATGAAATTGCTTACGAGCTGGATGATGACCCACGGTGTGTTTATTTTGAACAGGCTGAAAACGGTATGTTTATAAGAATGGCGCTTGTGGCGAATTTGGTCAATAAGGAACGCCGGGGAAGAGCACCTGCATATCCGCTTCCGGAGGCTTCGTTCTGCCCTAACGGACGCTGCATTTCCAATCACGAAAAATATCTTCCAAAGCTTACGAAAACGGTAGATGGAGAGGAACGTTGCTGCTTCTGCGACCACAGTGTTTAACAAATATAAAATGGGGAAGCTTCTGAAAAAGGAAGCTTCCCCGTAATTTATTTTCTGCAAGGTATCAACAGTACTCGACTTCGCTGCTCATTTGCAGCTTCGATTGCCTTTACAGTGGTGTTGTACCGCTTGGCGATTTGCCATAAGGTATCATTGCTTGATGGATAACAAAGGGTCAGAGAAGCCGTATCTTGGGCTGTTGGCTTCTTCTCCAATATGTTTATTTTGTCAAGAATTTTCTTATGTTCCTTTTGGAAAAGCTCTGCGGCGAGGGAAACTTCAAAGTCAAAGGAAATCCGTTCATTTCCAAGGCCCACGCGCAGGTCTGAGGGTATAAGCTGACAGTTATAAGTGATGGGGACGGAAATATATCCTACATTGGTGTCAAAGCGTACGGGCAACTTAAAATCGTAAGAAGAAAATCCCCCATCGGAATCCGAAAATACGCAGGAAACTGTAGCATCGGCTGCAAATTGAGCACGCCCTCTATCAACGGTAACATTAGGTGTGGAAACTTCAACCCGTTGGTCGATGAGGGTGAAGTTCTCGGGCAGCTTCACTTCATCCCGCAGCAGACTTTCCCCTACAGAGAAATTAGCCGACAATACTTTCCCTGCGGATTCGCAGTCAAATTCTTTTAAAACACACTCCGTTTCGTAATCGACAGAATAAGAATCAGTACAAAGGGGGACAACCTCTAAACC
>JAZNUF010000154.1:0-7920 GCA_045592185.1 Candidatus Flemingiibacterium sp. | reverse complement strand
GGGCATATAATCGTCTGACGGATTTTCAAAATAACCGTCAATGGCTTTTCTGTATGCGTTGACAACAGCTGAAACATAATATGCCGACTTGGCTCTGCCTTCAATTTTAAAGGAAGTGATGCCTGCCTTTATCATCTCGGGAATGTGCTCTATCATGCACATATCCTTGGAGCTTAAGAAAAATGTTCCGCCATCGTTTTCCATAACGGGAACTCTGTTTTCGGGTCGTTTTTCCTCTATTATCTCGTAATCCGCAGAGCCTTCATAGCCCGTGGCGGAAACTTTCATCGCTTCCTCCATAGTCATGTTCCACCTGCATGGCTGTGCGCATCTGCCGCGATTAGCGTCCCGTCCCACAAAATGCTGTGAAAGCAGACATCTTCCGCTGTATGAAATGCACATAGAACCGTGAATGAAAGCCTCAAGCTCCACTATGCCCTCGGTTGCCCGGCGAATTTCACGGATTTCCGCAAGACTTAATTCCCTTGCAAGTACCACACGCTTCGCGCCGAGCTTTGCCCATTCAAGGCAGGTAGCGGCACTGACAGCGCTTGCCTGAGTGGAAATATGAAGCTCTGCCTTTGGCATATATTTTTTTACAAGCGCCATAACTCCGATGTCGGCTGCTATGACCGCGTCAATTCCAAAATCGGCGATAGATTTTATGAACTCGGTAAGCTTCGGGTATTCCTCCGTGTGCGGCGTTGTATTGAGAGTTAAATTCACTCTTACTCCACGGTCATGAGCATATTCCACCGCCGAGGAAAGCTCCTCTACGGTAAAATTGTCCGCCGCGGCACGCATACCGAAGTCATCTCCTGCCAAATATACGGCATTTGCCCCATACAGTATGGCAGATTTCATTTTATCAAAGTTTCCTGCCGGCGAAAGAAGCTCCGGTGTTTTTTTCATAGTATTCATATCCTTTGTCAAATTTCCTTTCAGGTAATTGGCAAGCCATCAGCACTATATGTATCTATGATATCACGCTTTTTGAAAAATTGCAATTACCGTCTGCAAAAATTTATATTTAATTCAATATTTATGCGCAGCGTCACTGAAAAATAAAATTCCAATGGAATTTCTCCGGTTTTCGGTTGACTTTTTATTGACAATATGGTATAATCCAAAGTGTAAAGCCACCATTTACCGAGGAATGTCAACTTCAGAAAGGCAGACACAACCATGATTAAAGTTGTTTCAATAGACAATATCAGAAAAAGCGATGCCCACACTGCCTCAAAATATACCTCCCAAAGAGAGCTTATCGCAAGAGCCGGAAAAGGTATATTCGATGCAGTAAAATGGATACCTCCCGTTGCCATCGTCTGCGGATACGGCAACAATGCCGGTGACGGCTACGCCGTTGCCGAGCACATGAAAAACAACGGCATCCCTTGTGAAATTTTTCTTGTATCCGATGAATTTTCCGAGGACGGACGCTATTTTTACGACCGCTGCGTATCCCTCGGAGTTACCATAAATCAAGGAATCGACAAATTAAATTTAGACGGATTCGGAACTGTTCTTGACTGCATTTTCGGTACAGGCTTCAAGGGTGAAGTGGAGGAGCCTTACCTCACCGCCATTCAAAAAATCAATGAAAGCGGCGCGTATGTGGTATGTGCTGATATAAACAGCGGTCTCGGCGGCGACAGCGGTCTTGGCAAAAACTGCGTCCATTCCGACCTTACCGTATCCTTGGGATATTTCAAAAGCGGACACTTTTTAAACTCCGCCAAGGATAATATTAAAGACAAAATCAACTGCGACATCGGTGTAGAGCTTCTCGATGAGCCAGCATATCTCATCGAAAAATCCGACATCAAGTATCTCTTTGAAAAACGTCCGAACAATTCAAACAAGGGTGATTTCGGATATGTTACACTCATCGGCGGCTCAACTCAGTACAGCGGCGCTGCAAAGCTTGCAAACTTATCTCTTGCCGCCCTTCGGTCGGGCGCAGGAGTGGCGAAGCTTGCCGTTCCCGAAAATATAGTGGACTCGGTGCTTCCTTATATGCTTGAATCAACTCTTTTCCCACTTGACGCAATAAACGGCTCCTATTCCTTCTCCGCTGCCACTACCCAGAATCTCATGTACCATACCGCCTCCATTGCAATCGGCATGGGAATGGGACGTTCAAGGGAGGTAAAGCGGTTGCTTGAATATCTGCTTTGCGAATACAGCGGAAATTTGGTAGTTGATGCAGACGGGCTAAACTCCCTTTCCGGCATAGACCGCAGCAGATTTAAAAATGCCTCCTGCAAGCTGATTCTCACCCCTCATCCGAAAGAATTTGAACGGCTTTGCGGCGAGAAATTTGAAGATTTCCGCGGAGATCTGATTGCTTCGGCAAAAAAATATGCAAAATCCACCGGAGCTATTCTTCTTCTGAAAGGGGCAACCACCATCGTAACCGATGGGGAAACCACCTACCTTGTTGACCGAGGTTGTTCGGGTATGGCAACTGCGGGAAGCGGCGATGTACTCAGCGGAATCCTTGCGGGAATCTGCGGTTATGCGGAAGATGATGAGCTGCTCCTTGCCGTTGCGGCAGGCGCTTACATAGCAGGTCTTGCAGGGGAGATTGTCATGAGGGATATCCCCGAGGTTTCCATGATTGCGAGCGACACCGTACGGGCAATTCCCACGGCGGTTAAAGAAGTTTTAAGCTGATATATTATTCATCGGGGCTTGCTGCAAGTTGAAAACTTGCGAAAGCCCGGGCGCGTATGCGCCCAAATGCAGCGTTTTTTGTGTGCTTTGCACACAAAAAACGGAATCCCCTACGGGTGACAAGCTGTATTTTATTGGGGGTGCTGCACCTATGTGCAACATCCCCTTTTATAAAAGGCTTTGCGGAGTTTTGTCCCTGCAAAGCCTTTTTGAATATCTTCTTAGTTTAAAATCTGCCGCTTCTGCGACCGCGCGAACGTCCACGGGAGCCGTTTGATGAATCGCTTTTTCGTGTTCTCGTCACGGTACTGTATAAGTATCTGTCATTTCTGTGCGTAATATTAAGACTATTGTGAACCACGTAATCGGAAGCTCCCTTTGCCGCCCTTACTGTGGTCATACCTCTTTTTTTGATTGTAACAAGAATGAAAGATATTATAAGTCCGATAACAAGAGATATAAGCAGCTTTTCCCCGATTTCGCCAATGCCCTTTTCGGAGGGCGTTTCGTGTTCCGAAGCAAGCTCCGCTACTTTGTTAGCGTAATTGCAAAACGCACCGTAATAATCGCCGTTTGTGAGGCTTCCTAAAATAGCATCTTCAACATCCGCCAGCTTGTAATCGTCAATAACGTCATGAGCAAAACCGATTGTTTCTAAGTAAAATTCACGCTCCGCCATTGAAATAAGGAGCAGAATTCCACCCTCGTACCGGTCTGTACTGTAGTAATCGTGATAATCCTCCACCGTGACAACCGCGATGGAAAAACCCACCTCGGCACTGCGCGTTTCAAGCAAATCTGAAAGCTTTTCCCTCTCGTACTCCGAAAGAAGTCCTGCGTCATCAATAAGCAGCTCTGTCGAATATGACAATATGGGCATTGTAAACAGAAAGATAATCGTCAAAACAAGTCCAATTTTTTTCATGATTATCCTCCGAAAAGCTCAATCAAATACAAAATCGCAAGCGCCGCCGCACTAAAAATTCCCGTGCCTATAAGAAGATGCTTAAAATATGCCCCCATGTCCACCGGCAGATTTCCCACAAATTTGCCCGTCTGACCGTTCATGGCAAATATGTATTTCTTACCCTTGTATGTGGTGTTAAGAATCCAAACGGGATAGAGCACATATTTAGTCTTTCCGTTTTTCATATTGACGGAAACATGCTCGGGAATTACAGAGGAATACCCTATCACCGTATTCCGGAAAATATCCTCGGCACTTTTTCTAATTCTCTCCCCCGCGCGGCTCTGACTATCCTCCACCGACACATCATATCTGTCGGCAAGATAGCCTGACAAATACGCAGTCTTAAAATCCACCGCCTCGGAAAAATCAAAGGGCTCTACCGATTCCATAAGGTCATCAGCCATCTTCGTTGAGCCGTCAACAGGCACATGAGCAAATGAAAGTCCGCCTTTTCTCGTTACAGAAAAATGCCGTGTTTCCACACAGTGATGGGTTGGCGTGCTGTAATGACGCACTTTTGTAGCCCGGTATCGGGCATCAACATTCGTGTCCGTATCGTAGAGCCAAAAGGGCACATAAATGCCTTTTATCTCATCAATATGGTTTTCGCTCTTGAAAGCCTTAGGCAACAGCGGCTTCTTTTGGAGATGCTTTGAAAAGGCATCCTTAGCCATCTTTTTGTCAAGCTTAAATGGGATAACAAGGTCGGGACGTAAATCTCCCGCCAAACGTCCTTTAACGATTATGGGATTGTCGCAGTACGGGCAATGAGTTGCCGCTGTAGTGTCATCACAAAGGATTTCACCGGCGCAGGAATCGCACACATACACGTTGATTCCATCCTCCGCGTCCTCCCATCGGCTTTCGGAATCGTTTTCCCACCGTGCTTCCTCCGCCGCCGTTTCCTTCAAGTCCTCATCATATCCCTCAAGAGTTTCCAGGTCAAATTCCGTATCGCAGTAGGGACACTTCATTTTCTGTATGCCGCTGTCGAAGTTAATAACTCCGTTGCAGCAGGGACATTTGTATTCTAAAATCTTATTCATTATCAGCCATTATTCAAATCGAATTTGTTGCCGCACTCAGGACAGAATTTCGGAGGAGTTTTCAGCTCTTTCGGCATCCATCCGCATTTTTCACAACGGTATGCACCCTCACCTATCGGCTTTTTTGCTCCGCATTCCGGACAAAATTTCCCGTTATTTACAGAACCGCAGGTGCAAGTCCAGCCGTTATTTTCCGGCTTTTTCGCTCCACACTCAGGGCAGAATTTTCCGTGAGCCGTATGACCGCAGACGCATTTCCAACCGTCAACCGCCTCCGTGACCTTTTTTTCTGACGCCTGCTGTGTGCCCATAGCGAAAAGTCCCTGAGCATTCACTCCTCCTGCATTTTGCGCCATGCCCATACCCATAAAGCCGGTCATCGCGCCGCCCTCGTTGGAAGCCGCCGCTTTCATTGCATCCGCCTGCGCGCCGACCAAAGTTGCCGCCGCCATGGTGGGGTCACGCATTATAGCCGTACGCTGTGCATTCTTAATAAGCTCCTCGTCATCCTCGGAAAGGGCAACGGGATTCATAGCCACAGACGTAACATGAAGTCCGCGTAGCTCGCCCCATTTTTTCGACAGCTCCGTATCCATCGCCTCCGAAAGCTCAACCACATGGAGTGGTATATCCGATGGGCGCATCTGCAGGGCAGAAAGCTTACCCATGGCAGGCTGAAGCGCAGTCACGAACTCCTTTTTCAGCATAGTTTCAATTTCGCTTCTTCTGTATTCGGAAGTAACGTTTCCGCAAACGTTTGTATAGAAAAGAAGCGGGTCAGCAATTTTATAGGAGAATACTCCGGAACAACGTACCGACACATCAATATCGAGTCCGATATTTTTATCCACCACGCGGAAGGGGATGGGTGTTGGTGTGCCGAACATATTGTCTACAATTTCCTTTGTATTGAAATAATAGACCCGTTGGTCCTTACCCGTATCGCCGCCGTATGTAAAGCGCTTTCCTATGGTTTTGAAGGTGTTCAGTATGCTCTCACCTAAGCTTCCGGAAAAAATGGACGGCTCAGTAGAGGAATCGTATGTGTATTCGCCGGCTTCTGCGCAGACCTCCACTACTTTGCCCTGCTCTACAATCATCA
Source organism: Candidatus Flemingiibacterium sp. (assembly GCA_045592185.1). Taxonomy (GTDB): domain Bacteria; phylum Bacillota; class Clostridia; order Oscillospirales; family CAG-272; genus Flemingiibacterium. Next base: position 2,123 of record JAZNUF010000154.1, on the reverse strand, counting down.
TGCACTGACCGTCAGCCACGGCAATTCCGGAGCCGTTTGAAATGATATTATCCTCTCCCTTTGTGTTTGACGAGCGTGAAGATGTACGTTTTTGTCCCTTTGTTACAAGAATGTCGTTGTCAAGAGAATCACAGTAGAAAAATTCTTTCCATTGGTCAGCAAGAGTGCCGCCTAAAGCACCGATGCCGGCTTTAATAAGTCCCATAGTAATTTCCTCCCATATCGCTGAGTTCTATGACTCATTTCTACTTAAATTATACCACAACATTTTTGTCTTCGCAATAGTTATATTAAATTTTATACAAAAAGCTTGGCAGATTTATTCCTGCCAAGCTCTTTAGATATTCAGTTTTGGGGTTTGCCGAATTTTCGCTTAATCGCCTCAAAAGAAGCATCACTTATATCGTGTTCGATTCGGCAGGCATCCTCCGAGGCAGTTTTCTCGTCAACTCCCAGGGATACAAGCATAGCCGTAAGCAAAGTGTGACGTTCATATATTTTTTCCGCAAGCTCACGACCAAGCTCCGTCAGACTGAGAACACCGTCTGCCGCCATTCTTATATACCCGCCGTTTTTGAGAAGTCCCACCGCACGACTTACGCTGGGCTTTGAATAACCCATATATTCGCAAACGTCAATGGAATGTACATTAGCGTTTTTCTTTGACAAAACATATATGGTTTCAAGGTACATCTCCCCCGATTCCTGAAGTCTCACCAAAACACCTCCTCGCCTATTTTTATGTATTTACCGTATAAAATCCGTCATCCGAATTTCTTGTTATAGTATTCCACAACGCGGGTAATCACCGCGCCGAGAGCAACATTACTGATAAATTCAACGATAAAGTTTGCGCCAATCCAAGTAAACAGCACCAAGCCCACGGGCGATTGTCCCTCGGTCGTAAAACCGCTGGCAAAGCCGTAAAATATGGTAAGGGATGCTATTGCGAAAAGCCCTGTATTTACCACCGGAGCAACAATGCCGGAAACGACAGCGGCCGCCGTTTTTGAAGCTTTGGCAATCAACTTGTAAACGAGTCCTGCTACGGCACCTGCCGCAATGCCCTTAACAAAGCAAATGAGTGTGGTCGCAACGGCATTATACTCCATCATCATATTGATAAATCCGCCGTCATAGCCCATTAAGCCCGTAATGTAGACTACGGCTCCGAAGATAAACCCGAGAAACGCTCCGGCCCCCCCCCCGTAAATTGCCGCACCGACAATAATCGGTGTCAAGGCAAGAGTAATAGAAAAGGGACCAAACTTAATGAATGTGCACACTATTTGTAAAACGACAATAATCGCCGTAAGCATTGCAAGCATCGCCATTTTTCTGGTTTTTGTAATCGTAGATGTTCGTGTTTTCATAGTAATCTCCTACTGCCGTATCCCTCGTGCCGGAACGGCATTATTCCATTTGTAAATACCATTAATAAGGTGTCTATATTATACCATTCCCACGACCTTTTGTCAATAGCTCAAGGCGAAAAAGCCCTCCTCCCTTAAAGTCGCACTTAAAAAAATTAACAATATTTTTTCGAAAACTCTTGATTTACAATCGAATATAGAGTATAATATTGGTGTATGATTATATTTTAGACAGGAGCGTTAAAAATCATGGCACTTGTAAACACAAAAGAAATGTTCAAAAAGGCATACGAGGGCGGCTACGCTATCGGTGCTTTCAACATCAACAACATGGAAATCGTTCAGGCGATTACCGAGGCTGCGGGCGAAGCTAAATCTCCCGTAATTCTGCAGGTCTCCGCAGGCGCGAGAAAGTATGCAAAGCAGGAATACCTCATGGCTTTGGCTCAGGCAGCTATAAAGGATTCAGGCATTGACCTTGCTCTCCACCTTGACCATGGCGCAGATTTTGAAATCTGCAAAGCTTGCATTGACGGCGGCTTCACTTCCGTTATGATTGACGGCTCTCACCATTCCTTCGAGGACAACATCGCCGTAACAAAGAAGGTCGTTGAGTACGCTCACGAGCGCGGTGTTGTGGTAGAGGGTGAGCTTGGCGTGCTTGCAGGAATTGAAGATGACGTTGTAGCTGAAGAGTCCTCCTACACCCGTCCCGAGGAAGTTGAAGAGTTTGTAAGCCGTACAGGCGTT
>JAZNUF010000153.1:0-15019 GCA_045592185.1 Candidatus Flemingiibacterium sp. | reverse complement strand
GGCATTAACCATACTCAATTATCATTTTACTAATAAAGTTGTACACTATATCTTTATTCAATTCTATCTTCTCGTGTGTTTGATTTCTTCCGGTTGTATAACTACACATCTTTATTATAACAATATAAGCGATGATCCTATGACGCCGGCTATTGGGATGTTATTAGTTTATTCGGGTTCGATAGTTGTTGTAATAACTACCATTATTACCGGCATAGCAAAAATCAAATCAAAAACAATAAGGTAAAACTGTTATATTTAGGTAAAACTGTTATATTTTTTGTAATTATTGACTGATATCTTTTTTGGTCTGACTTGCCAATTATTGACACTTGATGATGCCGTGGAAAACGGTATTACAAGTGTCTTTTTTACCCTTTTGAGGTTTTGCGGTTACTCGATATAATCGCATCTAATCACATAGAGTTGAATCTATTTCTTCGGTATTTTGCGGCGCGGGCGGCGTGACTTCGACATAAGTCGCGTGAAAGAAAAAGCTTAGAAGGCAAATAAAATATAAATTTTATATTGACAAATGATGTAAACTTATGTATAATTGTAAATAGGTCAATAATATTGTTAAGTAAAGCTTTCAGAAGAATTAACACTCTCAGGTATACTTGCTGATAACGGGAATATCCTGGAGAATCCTGTTAAAAAAGTACCGAAGGTGCAAAGCCTGTAGTCGTTAATCCATCAGTCTAAGCCTTACTTGGCAATTATTGAAAGAAGAAAAACAAAACTTAGGAAAGAAGATTGTTTCATGGAAACAAAAAGAAAGCTCAAAAAGAATTTGGGTGTTATGTCTGCAATGTCAATCGTTGTAGGCTGCGTAATAGGTGCCGGCGTATTCTTTAAGCCTTACGCTATTTATCAGGCAACAGGCGGAGCACCCGGTATGGGCATGATTGCTTGGATTATTGGTGGTTTGGCAAGTATTTTTGCCGCTTTAACCGTTGCGGAAATTGCTATCCTGATTCCCCGCACAGGTGGTATGATAGCTTACCTTACAGATGTTTATAACGAAAAAGTAGGCTTTTTGGCAGGCTGGATGCAAACCTTTATTTTTTATCCTGCTTTTTTGGCAAGTTATGGTGTTACAGTAGGTAATGAGCTTTCTGTTTATGTTGGCGAGCAGTATGCACTTCCTATTGCTATGGCTTCGATTGCAATATTAGTAGTGTTTAATGTTTTAGGTTCAAAATCGGCATCGAGATTCCAGATCGTGTTTACTATTTGCAAGCTTATACCGTTGTTTGTACTTATGATCTTTGGCTTTATTCTCGGCGAAGGCGGAAACGCTGTTGTTACTCCTTTGGTAGCAGAAGGCAAGCAGGTAGGCGCGGTTTTAGGTTCAACGCTTTTAGCAGTTTTGTTTGCCTTTGAAGGATGGACAAATGTTGGTGCGATAGCAGGCGAAATGAAAAATCCCGGCCGCGATTTGCCTCGTGCTATTGTTGGTGGTGTTTCAATTATTATGCTTGTATATATCATAATCAATATTGCATATATTTGGGTGCTGCCTGCAAATGAACTTATGAATATAGAGTCACCTGCAGCAGCTGTTGCGGTAAAAATCTTTGGTAATTTTGGCGGTACTTTAATAAAAATAGGTATCATCATTTCAGTTATCGGTGCCGCGAACGGATTCTTGATGTCAGGCTCTCGCGTGTGCTATCAGTTAGCAGAGCAAAAAACACTTCCTTTCAGCAGAACCTTGAGCAAAATCAATTCAAACTATGTTCCTGCAAACTCGATTATATTAATGGGTATCTTAGGCTGCTTATTCTGTATCGGTGGAACATTTGATATGCTTACAAATCTTGCTGTCTTCTCATGTTGGATATTCTATACACTTACTTTTGCGGCAGTTATGACATGGAGAAGAAAGCATCCGGAAATCGAAAGAAAGTACAAAGTACCCTTCTATCCTGTTATTCCGATTCTTGCAATTATCAGTGGAATTTATGTTGTTTTGAGTCAGATTTTTTGGTCCGGTGCAGCAGCAACAAAATTATCAATCGGAAGTATTATAGCTACACTGATTGGTTTGCCTGTGTATTTCATTGTTAAAAAATACTATAAAGCAAAAGAAGAGTAAGTTATAACTAGGCGTGCATAGGAGTCATATTCTGAACAGCTTATTTGGACTGTGAGAAAATGACTCCTATTTTTTATTAATAAAATAGGGCTGTATTGAGATTTTTAGTTCAATACAGCCTTGTTTGTTTCAGGTGGAATGGGTTGGGCGATGAATTGTTATATTAATAGATAAACAGTTAATTTATCTCGGCGCGCGGTCACTACTGGAACTTTTTTCATTATGAAACGTCTATATAAGTATATAGGCTTTCTGCGATTGCAACATAAAGGAGAACACGGCATGAAAACATGGAAAAACAGATTGATCGGAACAATATTGGTGAGTTTAATGCTGATGTGCAGCGTTGGGTGCTCATTACAAAAGGATGACGGTGGTACAGAATCAACAGTTAACATCAATGGTGAAATGAGCAATCCCGACTCAGTTTTGGATTCGGAGATATCTGAACTCAATACCCGTCATTATACAATCAAAAAAGCATACGAGGCGCATGTCAATGATGGCGAGCATAATGCAGACGTAACATTACATAAGGTGAATTTCGAGAATAATGGCGAGCTTACCGCCGCTGTAAATGAGATCATATATGATCCCTACCTCGAGTATTATGAGAATTATACTCAATCAACCGTGTATGATTACAATTACCGTTGTATTGAAAATATGATCCATGAGAGTGAAAATTATCTCTCAATCGCAACATTATCATATTCGGCAGGTACATATATTTCATTTCCGAGTATTACATATGCGGTGGTGGATTTGCAAAATCAGCGAGTTCTGTCGAATGATGAGGTTCTCCAAATTTTCACTACCTCTGAATTACAGTTAATCAATAAAATTGAAGATTTGCTTCCGGCGCTTCTTCCGGACGGTCCGTATATGACTGTGGGTGATTTGGTTGGTGCGTACATAAATGAAAACGGTCATCTGATTGCGGTATTTACCTCAAAATCAGCGATGGATGTGCAAACGCTTCTTTATTATAATGTCCATCAGAAGGCATTATCATATCATCCTTTGGCAAAGAACTTTGACGAGCTTGAAGCAACCTTTAGGACAAAGCCCAATGATTATAAATATGACAAAGCGAAGATAGATGCATATCATCACAATGCCCGTATGCAGACAGATCCTGTATGGCGGAAATGGGTGGAAGCTGAAATGTCTGACGTAACTATGATTGATACTGTATATAAGATATCACGGGCATTGATTGAAGGTAATATTGAAAAATTTGCGGGTTACTGCGGCGTGGAGCCAAGGGTATATGAAGGCTTTGAAAGTATAAAAATAGCTGATTTTGAATTCAGCAAGAGAGAATATACAGCTGTCGATGATTCGTCCGTTACCCGTACATTTCCCATGCTTACGATTTGGGTAAGTGAGAGTGAAAACGACTTTTTCCCTGTCGGTGAACATAGCATCATATTTGATGAGGGTATGAACGTTACATTCCATAAAGCCGATGATTTTGAGATTTACGCAAACTATTTTTCTGCTTTTTCCGATGCGCAGGCTTATGTCAATGACCTTCGTTACAGCGACCTTTCCATTACAAATGACGCATATAATAAATACGACTTTATTTTAGCTCGCCTCGACTCATTGGCAGGTGAATATAACAAGGCGTGGAGCGAAGACGAGATACGCAATTATGCACAGAAATATCTTGATACTGAAATTGATGTGGAGATACTGAAAAAGACGACATTTACGGGTGACGATGGCTATTCGAGAATAGCACGCGGCGGAAGCGCAGATCTTCGCACATACCTTTCAGAAGAGATTCGTGACGGTATTACAGTCGTGACGGCTGTATTTTGGGCAGATTATTCACAAATTATACCGGCACGCACTGTTGAGTTCCACTTAGAGCTTTTGGACGGCGAATACAAGCCGATAAAAACAGTTGTACTTGAAGATAACGGGTTTGATACGGTATATTATTCGACATAAACACTACGCAAAATTATTAGAGAAAACATCACACACGAATAAGTCTACTTATTCAGAAAAGATAGGCATGAAGTTTAAGTAATAGATGAAGCGGTTAAGATTCAAACTTAACCGCTTCGTTTTTAAAATCAAATTGATCTGCTTAATGCTCTTTTTTGCACTCTCGCACAATAGTGCGACTTTCTCCATCGCCAACGCGGACCAGGTCTAATTTTCCTTTTGACGGTGTCCATACCAGTACGTCAAGAGCGAAACCACATTCGTTTTCATCATGTTTGGCGCGCCGGAAAATTCGTGTGACTGCCTGTGGGCAGTTGAGGGGATTTCTGAAATTGTTCTTCTCCTCAAATGGGTTCCGCAATGAATCTGTGTGAGTGTGCCCGCTGAAGCAGGCGACTAATCGACCGGATTTCTCGGCAAACTTATTGATAATTTCTGAAGCTTCTTTCACATCGTCAATCCAACCGCACAGAGCGCTGATATAGGAAACTGCCTCGCGCTCTCCCGTCCAAACTTTGAGCGTTTTTTCCATATCACCACGATACTCGGCGTAAAAAGGGACGTGCATGAGGATGATTACGTATTTGTCCGTTTTAAGCGCGACATTTTCTAACCATTTTAGCTGCTTTTCACCGAAACCCCATATCGGTGTGGGAAATTCTGTGTCAATGTCTGATTCCGAGGGGACGGACAATATAACGAAACGGGTATCTGCCTTGTCGTAATCTACATAGTAATATGCGCCTTCATCACCGAAAACGGCGGAGGTGTTGCCGTAGCGGTGTTTTGTAATGGCGTTCCAATACTCCGGACTAAAAAAGTCGGTGCCGGGGGCATCGTGATTGCCGTGAACGCAGAGAAGCGGACATCCCGCCGCATTGTGGATTTTTCCAAGTAACGTTTGGAAATATATCTTAAGGTCGTGGTTTGAAATATGAACGGTTCTGCCAAGCATGTCGGGGTTGTCACCGAGGTCAATCACTGCATCGCAGGAGATTTGTTCAGTCAGCGCGGCAATCAACTCCGTAAGAAGCTCCACGGATTCATGCTCGGGTGACGGAGTGTGAAGATCGGTGAACAGGGGCATCACCAAAGAATCCTCCCCTTTAAGTTCGTCTATTTTTTCTTTTGCAGCTAAAACCAGCCCTTGGATATTGATGCAGTTCATGTGAAAGAACCTCCATGATAGTTATTACCTAATTATACCATGAGAGCTGGGCGTTGTCAATATTTCGCATAGCTAAAGTGCAGCATTAAAAATAATTACGTTTTCTCGAAAAAATTTTTATTTTCCTATTTACAAACATGTGTATTTGTGCTATAATCTAATTTGGAAATTATTTGGATGATACTAAAATAATCCAATGAAATAAAAAAGGAGATTTATCATGGATATTTCAAAATACCAAGGCGTTATTCCGGCATTTTACGCTTGTTATGACGAGAAAGGCGAGGTTTCGCCTGCTGCTGTGGAGAAATTCACAAAATGGCTCATTACAAAAGGTGTTAAAGGTTTATATGTAGGAGGGTCTTCCGGCGAATGTATTTATCAGAGCGTTGCCGAGAGAAAGCTCACCCTTGAGCATGCCGTTAAAGCGGCAGAAGGCAAGCTGACCATCATTGCTCACGTAGCTTGCAACAATACAAGGGATAGTATGGAGCTTGCGGCTCACGCTGAAAGCTTGGGAGTTGACGCAATCGCTGCTATTCCTCCCATTTATTTTAAACTCCCCGACCACGCAATCGCACAATATTGGAATGATATTTCTTCCGCAGCACCCAACACGGACTTCATTATATACAATATTCCTCAGCTTGCAGGTGTTGCTCTCACTCTTCCCCTGCTTCGCGAAATGCTCAAGAATCCCCGCGTAATCGGCGTAAAGAACAGCTCTCTGCCTGCTCAGGATATTCAGCAGTTTAAGTATGAGGGCACTCTTAACGGACGCGACTTCGTTGTATTCAACGGTCCCGATGAGCAGTTCATAAGCGGACTTATGATTGGTGCAGACGGCGGTATCGGAGGAACATATTCCTCTATGCCTGAGCTTTTTGTAAAAGCTATGGAGCTTTATAGAAGCGGTGATTTCGAAACTGCAAAAGCTCTTCAGTGCGATATCAACAACATAATTTACACCTACTTCTCCGGAAAGGGTAATATGTACGCTGTTATTAAAGCCGTGCTTAAAAAGCGCGAGGGCTTGGACATTGGCGGCGTAAGAGCGCCGCTTGCAAATCTTTGCGAAGCAGATATGCCTATTGTTGATAAGGCTGTCGCTATGATTGATGCCGCAGTAGCAAAGTACATAGGTTGATTGACAGACAAAATATAGAGATTTTTTGAAGAAAAAGGGCTGCCGATTTTCGGCAGCCCTTTCTGTAAAAAATAAAATTAAAAAAACGAAATAATTTGCAAAAAAGGCTTTACAAATTTTAGAATTTATGCTACAATAATCTTGATTGTAGGGTCGTGTTTTAGGTTTTCTAAAAGGCGAAAAATCAATGGCGGAATTACACAAAAATCAGCACCTTTAATTGTGTAGTATGCACATTGATAGGGCCTTGTATTTATGTTACAATAACCCGTCATTGTACAACAAGCCAAGATTCAGACAAGCATGGGTATAAAATACCCCCAAGCTTATCTGCCAAAGAGGTTGAAACTTCACCCTATGACTCATATTATGTAAAATATTTTTATTTATAAAAGAGAGGTAAAAACATGGCAAACAAAGTTTTAAAAATCGGTATAATGGGCGTTGACAGAGGGCGCTATGCAATCATGTGCGAGGAATTTCTTTCCGACCAAATGGAAGTTGTGGCAGTCTGTGAGATAAACGATGAACTACTCGCAACTCTCAGAGAAAAGGGCACACTTACCGATAAGATTAAGGTTTACAAGGATTTTGATGAGTTTATACATTCCGGACTTGATGCAGTACTTCTCTGTAACTATTTCCATGAGCACGCCAAGTACGCAATTAAGGCGATGGAAGCAGGAGTGCCGGTACTTTCGGAAACTACCGCTGCTCCCAGCCTTGGCGAGTGCGTTCAGCTTGTTGAAGCAGCAGAGAGAACCGGCGTAAAGTATATGCTCGGTGCAAACTGCGTTTATTTTAGAACAATTCAGGCAATGAAGCAGCGTATGGACGAAAAGAAGTTCGGCAAGCCTGTGTTTGTTGACTGCGAATACATACATCAGGCGGAAAAGGGTGGAACAAAGGGTATTGCAGGAACTACCGGCGAGCTTGACGTGAACGATCTCCATTGGAGAAGAACTCTCCCTCGTTGCTACTATAATATGCACGACTTTGGTCCCATGATGTATGTTATGAATACTTATCCCAAGAGAGTTATGGGTAAGGCGGTTGTAACTGATGATCCCAAGGTTGAACTTGTTAATTACGACAAGTGCTTTGCTCTTGTTGAAATGGAGAACGGTGCTATAGTTAATTACTCCGGCTGTAGTTATGCAGGCACCTCGGGCAAATGGTATCGTATCGCCTGCACCGACGGAACTCTTGAAACTGTTCGATATGCAGAAGGCGGCGATAAGCTGATTGAAGGAACGCTTCACAAGCATGAAACCATTGACATTACATGGTCTAGCTCCGGTGCGCTTACCGAAGAAGAAGAAAAACGTTACGGAGGCGGCTCTGAAGAGTTTGAAAGCAGAACCCACGGCGGTATAGACCTCATTCTGCTTCTTCACTTCCTCCGTTATCTGCGCGATGAGGAGAAGCCTTTCTATGATGTGTACAATGCAGTTGCTCTTTCCGCAACAAGTATTATGTCATGGTACAGTATGCTTCTTGACGGCAAACAGCTTGATATCCCGGATTTCAGAAAGAAAGAGGACAGAGAAAAGTACAGAAACGACTTCAGAAGTCCTTTCGCAAAACGTCTTGCAGATGTAACGCTTCCATCGAGCGTAGTGAAAGGTTTCGAACTCTAAGGGGATCAAAAATGGCAAACAAAATCTTCAAAATCGGAGTTTTTGGTGGGCTTCGAGGACGTTGCGCAATCGAATGCGAGCCGTTTCTTTCTGAACGGATGGAGGTTGTCGCCCTTTGTGAGGCGGATGCAAGTGCTATAGATACACTTCGCAAGGATAACGTGCTTACTGATAAAATTAAGGTCTACAGCGATTTTGATGAATTTATACATTCGGGACTCGATGCGGTGCTTCTTTGTAACTATTTCCATGAGCACGCAAAATTTGCAATTAAAGCCATGGAGGCGGGGGTTGCTGTCCTTTCGGAAACTACGGCTGCCCCCAGCCTTGGTGAGTGTATTCAGCTTGTTGAAGCGGCAGAAAGAACCGGCGTAAAGTATATGCTCGGAGCAAACTGCATCTATTCGAGAGTAGTTCAAGCCATGAAGCTCCGGATGGACGAAAAGAAGTTCGGCGCCCCTGTGTTTGTTGATTGTGAATATATTCACCAAACAACTAAGGAGGGGACTAAAGGCATAGCAGGTACTACCGGAGAGCTTGACGTAAATAATCTTCATTGGAGAAGAACCCTCCCGCGCTGCTACTACAATATGCACGATTTTGGCCCGATGATGTATGCCATAAATGCTTTCCCGAGGAGAGTAGTGGGTAAGGCGGTTGTAACTGATGATCCTAAGAGCGAGCTTGTAAATTACGATAAGTGTTTCGCTCTCGTTGAAATGGATAACGGCGCGGTAATCAACTATTCCGGCGGAACCGCCGCAGGGACTACAGGCAGATGGTATCGTATCGCCTGCACTGACGGAACTCTTGAATCTGTTCGATATGCGGTGGACGAGGGTAAGCTGATTGAGGGAACACTTCATGAGCATGAAACCGTTGATATAACATGGTCAAGCTCCGGTGCACTTACCGAGGAAGAAGCAATACGCTTTGGAAGCGGAGATGAAGAGTTTGTAAAGAGAACTCACGGTGTTGCTGATTTGATTCTCTTAATGCATTTTCTTCGCTATCTTAACGATGAGGAGAAGCCTTTTTTTGACGTGTACAATGCAGTTGCTCTTTCCGCGACAAGGATTATGTCATGGTACAGTATGCTCCTTGATGGTAAGCAGCTTGATATTCCGGATTTCAGAAAGAAAGAGGACAGAGAAAAGTACAGAAACGATTTCAGAAGTCCTTTCGGAAAGCGTCTTGCGGATATAACACTTCCGTCAAGTGTAGGCGGAAAATTTGAACTTTAAGGAGAATTTTTTGTCTGTATAGGCAAAAGTGAAATAATATGAACCATATCGTAAAATTCAGTAATTGCTACAATAATTGGAGCAATGCACTGCCTCTGGGTAATGGTATTATGGGTGCCATGGCATTCTATGAGGACGGTGTACTTTACCTGCCGGTCAATCATTACGAGGTTTACTATAACCGTAAAAGCGATATCCTTATTGAAGATGTGCTTGCAAATTTTCAGCCTCCGAAAAAATCCGGCGATAAGGTTCACATGGAATATGTGGATAAAGCCATTGACAATCAACCTCCGGCGGGTGAGCCGTTCATTCGATACGGCGGTGACCGCAGCAAAAAGGCCGAAGAATATAATGTATTTTATTTCTCTAACCCCCACCCTGCAACGGGCGAGCTTAGATTTAAGTTTGACTCGCTTCTTGAGGGTGGAGTCAGCGATTTGACTCTTGATGTGGAGGGAGCAAAGGTCGTATTTAACCTTGAAAAGAATAACGCTTCTATAAACATTGAAATCATAACGGCAAGACGGGACTGCATACTTGTAAGCGTAAAGGAAAAGAAGCCCTCAGGAGTTGAAAGCCTTATCGAGGCGGTTGAACTTGTTCACCCTGTTTGCCGTGATTTAGTTCCGCCTGCGATTACTTTTGCCGCTCCGGATGAAAGCACCGTTACATATAATGTCCACACTATCTTTAGAAAAAAAAGCGGCGAGGTGACGGGTGATTTTGACTTTGCGGGAGCTTTGCGCGCTAAGTTCGCTTCTCTCAAAATGAGTGCTGAGGATCGCACTGCCACTATAACTGTTAAACCGAGCAAGAGCTCTTACGAGCTGATTTTCGGCGTTTTCACCGATTGGCGGTATGATACGCTTCCGTGCCTTAAAACCATGAAGGAGTACGAGGACACGGCGGCGCTTTATGCAGAGCATAAAAAATATTGGGACGAGTTTTATTCCCGTGCCAATATCTCTTTGCCGGACAAATTCCTTGAAAAAATCTGGTACATCAACCAATATGCTCTTGATTGCTGCAGCGGCCGCGATGGTATCATGAAGCATCATGCTTGCGGCCTTAACGGACTTTGGGATATTCGCCACCCTAACCTTTGGGGAAGTCTTTGGTATTGGGACGTAAACATCCAAGCGGCTTTCGCGGGAGTTTTCTCATCTAACCGCTTAGAGTTGGGTAAAGTCTTTTCTGACGGACTCAAGTGCTGGGAAAAGCTCGCGGAGCTGTTTGCGGAGGCTATGCACGGTTTGCCCGGCGTTTCTATGGATTATCCGTACACCATTTATTACTGTGTTTGGCCTTGGTGCGCGGCATACCTTTGGCATCAGTATGAATATTCTCTCGATGAGGATTATCTCAGAAATGAAGCATATCCGTTGTTTCTTAAAATTTGCGAATTTGCGGTAAATGCTTTCAAGTGGGATGATGAAAGGGGTTGCTATTCGATTTACCCCGATGTTTCTCCCGAACAAGGTCCTTTTGCTCACAATACCGTGAGCACCGTAGCATCGGTGAAATACATGCTTTATTTCACCCTAAAAGCTGCTGAAATTTTGGGCGATAATTCTCCTCTGCTTGAGAGAATTAAGGAGTTATACGAAAATCTGCCCGAATATCCGACCTGCGAGGACACAAAGTACGGACGCAGATTTAAGGATTCCGAGGATGCTCCCGATAATTTGTGGATTCGCCATCCCGGTATGCTTATGCCCATTTTCCCAACGGGAGAAATTGATATCGACAGCGATGAAGAAAAACGTCAGATTATCAGTAACAGCATAAACTATCTTGAGGATAACTGCGAAATCGGTGTATTCCAATGCAGCTGGCTTTCTGCCGCTTCTTCAAGACTCGGGGACGGTCAGCGTGCCATCAGATTCCTATATGAGCGTGGTATTGACCATATACTCCGTTCCAACGGTTTGACAGCCGAAGCGACAGACCGCTTTATGAATTTCTGCCTTATTATGCGGCAGCCGCTCTATTATCCTTGTATGATGGAATTTACGGGAGAGATGTTGGCGGCGGTTAACGAGATGCTTTTGCAGTCGCATAACTACATTATTCGCGTGTTCCCGGCAATGCCTAACGGTTCTATGGAATACGACAGAATGATTAGACGCGGTCACGCGATAGACGAGTTCTGCGACAGGCACAATGAGTACGCGGCTTGGAAGGATGTTAAGTTCACGAATATGCTTGCCAAGGGAGCTTTTGAGGTGAGCGCAGAGCTTGCTGACGGCAGGGTAAAATGGGTGGAAATTCACAGCCGTGCAGGCGGTAAAGCAAGAGTTACAACCCCCACTGGGTTTGACGGATACTCTGTATACTGCGATGGCAAAACTGTTGCGTTTGATTACTCCGATGGTATCATTTCCTTCGACACTGAAAAAGGCAAGCGTTACATAATTAAAGCTGACCTTAAGGTGAAAGCAACTCCCATTGACAATGGCGAGAGTGACGGAATCATGATGCACACCACTTACACAAAGCGCAGAATTTTTATTGGAGAGAATTCAAGCGTGGCGTGTATAAAGACTTTTGACGACTTTATTCGCTCATGGTACTTAGGTAATGTTCGTATGGATAACCATACCGTTTATAAATTCGACTTTACCGAGAACATGAAAAAGAATTACAGCGGATATCTGCCGCGGCAAGCTTTTGTAGCAGAACCCGGTTTAGGGCTGGTTTCGCTGTCCTTTATGCCTATTGGAAACATCGCTTTCACCGATAAGCTCGGTTATGGCTTCAACAGCGAGAAAGGAACGCGAATGGAATCAAACCAGTTGGCGGATATGCTTTTCGGCGATTGTGTGGTCGGAGAAAAAACCAACGAATTTATCCTTGAGCTTCCTCGCGGACGTTATGAAGTATTGATTGTAAGCGGAAGCGAAAGCCATGAAACCGTAACAAAGCTTGAAACCGATAACGGCTACCGTGCCGGCGGAGAGGTAATTCCCACAGGCTCTTATTCGGCGTATGTACTGCCCATTTGTGCTGAAAGGGACGGTAAGGTGCGTATTCGCATATCAAGCGAAGACGGATATAGCTGGAGGGTAAATACTTTGTTCCTTAATATAGTCAAAGGATACGGTTTTTAATTTTATGTAACTTATAAAAATGAGCTTGATTTGCAGTCAAGCTCATTTTTTGTAATATAGTCAATAAAAATATTGATAGTGTAAGATTTATGTGGTATAATGTATTTATAAATAAAATGGAGGAAATGTATGGAAATAAATCGCCGTAAAGCGTACCTGTGTGCTGTGTTCATCATGTTGGCATTTTATATCTTCATTGGTTTTTGCGTTCCTTACTGTCATGACGACTGGGATTGGGGACTTGAGATTGGTATGGATAGGTGGATTCACGCTACTTTAAACAGCAGATATGTGGGCAGTTTTTTTATTATAATCATGACGAGAAGCGAGATTATAAAGACTTTCGTAATCGGGCTTACGATGTTTGCGATTCCTCTGCTTATTGAACGGTTGAGCTGTAAAAATCGGAGCTTGAAGCGTTACTTGATTTCAAATTTTCTGCTACTCTTTATCCCGAAGCTGATGTGGCAGCAAACCACGGATGGTGTTCGGCGTTTGCTAATTACGTGATTGCCGCGGCGTTGACCTTGTTTTTGATTTTGGTGATTGAGCGAGCAGGGGACAGTCCTAAGCCTATACATTGGCTGTGCCTGCCGTTAGCAGTGGTTGTGGGACTATTTCATGAAAATTTGACCGTGTGTGCTGTTGGGGCGCTTATAATATTTACCGGATACAAATGGATTCGCAGCAGACGGGTAAATTGGTTTCATATTGCTATGGCACTCTCAGCATTGCTCGGAGGGATAATCATGTTTTCAAGCTCCATGTACGAATCACTTTTGCAAGATGGGGTTGCCCTTGGGGGAATTCGCAGTCTTTCTGTCAATTTGGACGGCGGATTTTTGGCTGTGATACTAAAGCTTACGAAAAGATTCTTTTGTGAAATTTTACCCGACCTTTTCTTTAAATACCCTGTTGGAGCAGTTTTTTCATCGGGAGCCCTTATTTTAGATTTACTGTCACGCAAAAAAAGTCCCCTGCGGGTGTTTTTATCCCTACTTACGGCAATAGCTTGTCTTGGAGTTTGCTTTGTACCCATGGATGCATGGTTTCGAGGAATTATGGCAGTATGCCTGCTTATATGCGACTTTGTTGTGATAGTGTCAGCTAATGGGAAAAGCCTTTTTAAAAAACTGCTTTTGCTCATTCTTGCACCTACCGTTCTTGTTCCGCTGGCGGTGACTACCGAACTTGGCCCGCGGCTTTATTATCTTCCGTGTTTATTGCTTATAGCCCTTGGAATGTGTGCATTGCCGGATTTTTCGCCGAGGCTTGAAAAGGCGGTAACTTACATATCCTCTTTTTTGCTTATAGGCTGTATGCTTTTCTATGGAGGAATTTACATACAAATTCGCGCCGTAACTGTAGAAAGAGCAAACGCTGTAACAGCGGCCATTGAAAGCGGCGCGGATGAAGTTATAATGAAAAAAGACCCCCACAAATATTGGTGGGGAAGAAACTGTGGGGAGGAGAGAATGGGATTCTTTAAGGAATTTTACGGAATTCCTGATAATATTACAGTCATTTTTGAGGAATAACAGAGATAACCTCCTATGGTGTAAAATCCATAGGAGGCTTTTTGCATAGTCAAAGACGGAATCAAATATGATACGCTCCGTGACTATGTTCTCAGATGAAAAATTCGGCTAATAAAAATTATTTCGTACTTCTTGTTCACGCAGCTCATATCCGCGGTTATTTAGTTCAGCTACTTTTAGGGCAACAAGATTGATGTTTGATCTCATTGCTTTTGCGATCTGTGAAACACTATATCCTCGATAAATATATTCTGTAATTTCATCATCGGGAAGCATAAGTTGAGCAGCAAATAAATTTGCCTCATATTCTATCTGGTTATTACCAATGTCGAATAAGTTAAGTTCTTTGAAAGGACGGTTTTTTAATTCGTCTCGATGAAGCACATGATGCCCTATCTCGTGTGCTATTACAATGGAGCGCATGACTGAATTAAGGTTGTCTTTAATAAAGATGATTGGTTGTCGATCAATAATCGTATAGACTCCTTTTTGCCGCTTGAATGGTTGCGGTTCTATCCAAATGCCAAGTCGTCGTGCCAGCTTTTCCGGATTGCGCTCTTCGTGTGTTCGGATAAGCCTATTAGCAGCGCGTACAGCGTCTTTCATTCTATTCATATTTCCTCATCTTCTGTTGGGAAACTATATTGCGTGATATAGTTGGTGAAATGCACAGTTAATGCTTAGCCTCCGTGTTTTGGTTTTTATATCCGTACTTTTCTTTATTGTGCTCCCGCACTTTCCAGTAAATTTCCTGCATCCCTTTCATAAGCTGCTCAATGTCATCTTCGTCTAATTCCCCGTTTGTATATTCGTTGTCGATGTGGGTGAGAATTTTTTGCGCACCTTTTATACTGCGAGGACCGTACTTCTCACCAATTGATGCGATGAAAGATTCATTATCATCGAGAAGATCAGAGGACCGAACTCCAAGAACGGCGGCCACTTGTTCAATGCGTGCAAAGTTTGAAGGGCTTCTTACGCCATTTTCCCAATTTTGAATTGTTCGCAGCGCAACTCCGCTCAATTCTGCCAGTTGCTTTTGCTGTATTCCTTTGTTTTTTCGGGCCGCTTTGAGCCTATCTGAAAAATGCATATAGCATTATCCC
>JAZNUF010000152.1:0-7822 GCA_045592185.1 Candidatus Flemingiibacterium sp. | reverse complement strand
TGGTAAAAAGCTTGGAGATTTTGGCTTTTCCGTGCGCAAAAAAGCGGCGAAAAAACGCCGCCGCGCAAAAGGATAAAAAATGCCGTTCACGAACCAATCTTGGTTTGATGAACGGCGTTTTCAGTATTTTTCAACATTCACAACCGTCAGTAATTCTCCGCTGACGGTAAATTTAATTTCATGCCCAGCGAAGCGAAGTCCGAAAATCCTCTCACTGTCGCCACAGCTCACAGCAGGTCTGGGGTCTTCTGCAAGAAGCGCCAAAAGGGCTTCTTTCTTGTTTTGCGGAAAATCCGCGAGAAATTCCTCATTACACTTCACTTGAAGCTTCGCACCATACAATTCCTCTCCAAAGCTTCCCAGGGCTTCCGGGTGACAGTCGGTATAAGGAAGATAAGGTTTAATATCATAAATGGGTGTTCCATCCATAAGGTCAGCCCCACCAAGGCAAAGTATTATTCCCTGCTCTTCCGTCTTTTTAAGCCCAAGAAGCTTTACGCAGGAAAGTCCGATAGGGTTTGGTCTGAAAGGCGCACGGGTAGCAAAAACCCCCACCCGTTTGTTGCCACCGAGCCGTGGTGGCCTTACGGTAGGTGACCACTCTTCTCTGATAGCTTCTGAAAATTCCCAAATAAGCCAAAGATGTGACCATTTCTCAATACCGCGAAGTGCTTCGGGAGAACGATATTTCGGCTCGAATACCAAATATGATTCAAGCATATCAAGAATACCGCTTTGACGGGGAATTCCAAACTTATCAGGAAAATCCGTATGAATCCGTCCGATTATCTCCATGTTCGCCCCTCCGATTATATTAATCCAAGCTCTCTGAAAGCCACGTATATTCCGTTTTTATCCACGTCATCGGTAACCATATCGGCAACGCGTTTCACATACTCGTGAGCGTTTCCCATAGCAACTCCCACATGGGCGGTTTTAATCATGCTTATATCATTTCCGCCGTCACCTATGGCAATAGTGTCGTTCATATCCGCACCGATTGCCGAAATCAGCTCACATATGCCCCTCGCTTTACTCACATCGGCTAAATTCACCTCTCCAAAGGTATCGGGAACGCCGGCGAAACTGTATCTGTCAATGTTGTATTCACAACCGAGAAGCTCTCGCATTTTGTCAATACCGTAACGGGAGCCGATATATATGGATTTCTCACCGCAGGTCTGTTTTGTGACATCGCCGTAACGAACCTTTCCGAGAAGCTCACCGACAGCGTAATCAGAAAGTCCGATGGCTCGAAGAACCTCTCGGCTTCTTGTTAAATCTTCTTCGGTAGAGATAAGTGTATCCTCAAGGTGACAAAGGGTGCTTGCCCCTGCTTCCTTGTAACATTCCGAAAGGTACCTAAGCTGCCGAGGAGTAAAGAATTTTGTAAAAACCGTCTTGCCGTGGTACTTTACATTAGCACCGGAAGAAGTGATTATTCCATCAAAATTTATTCTCTTTAAGAGCCAAGGATAAATCTGACCTAAAAATCTTCCTGTCGACACAATAAGCTTATGGCCATTATTTTGAGCTTGCCGCAGAGCAAGCTCGGTGGTTTCGGACATACACCCGTCATAACCCACAAGTGTTCCGTCCACATCAAGAAAAATATACTTTGACATCAATTTTTCGCCTTTGCGGCCTCCACAGCGGCTAAAAGTCCGAGAGTGTAGCTGTAAGCTCCAAATCCGCTAATCTGACCTACGCATACGGGGGCAATTACCGAAGTATGGCGAAATTCCTCTCTCTTATGGATATTTGACAAGTGTACCTCCACCACGGGAAGCTTGATAGCCGAAATAGCATCGCGGAGAGCTATAGAATAGTGAGTGTATGCGCCTGCATTTATTACCACTGCGTCAAATTCACCCCGCGCAGCGTGAAGTCGGTCGATAAGCTCACCCTCGTGATTTAATTGGCAAAACGCCACCTCAACTCCAAGCTCGGCGGCCTTTTTTTTCAGCCCTTCATTAATCTCGGCAAGACTTATTTCCCCGTATATGCCGGGCTCGCGCTCTCCTAAAAGATTGAGATTAGGACCATTCATTATGAGTATTTTCATGTTTATATTCCTCTTTTTTCAAGATAGTATTTTTTCATAGCAAAGGCGTCCTCTGCCTGAGTTCCCGCTGATTCGCTGATTATGCGCGGCGCAACCCCCTCGGCAATTATAGCTTCGATAAGGGGTTCAAAGGGAGGCTCAAAGCCCTCGTCCGAAAAACACACATGGCGTTTTTCACCTTGCTTTGTATATTCGATTTTTGAAAAATGGCAATGGAGATTCTTTGCATATTCATCCCCCAGCCGTGAGCCTATTTTGTCAAATACGGCACGGTAATCGGAAATATCCGTGAAAACGCCTCCCGTGGAGGTTTCCTCCTCCGTATCAAAAACTCCGCTTTCTGCACGTCCACGGCAGTTAAGATGTCCAAAATCCACCACGGGATGAAGCCGTTTATCAATGGAGCAAAGGCGAATGACCTCCTCTAATGTTCCAAGCTGATTTAATTTTCCCATGGTTTCAAGTCCGATTTTCACAGGGGTATCAATCTCAGATAGGAGTCTATACAGAGTATCCGAAGCATACTCCATCGCCTGCTCTCTTGTAATCTTTGCTGCGCTGCCCGTGTGAACAACAATTATATCGGCACCAAGACATTCCGCCGCCCACAAGCTTTTTTTGATATATTCTATACTGTTTGTTCTCTTTTCCGCTTCAACGCTTGAGAGGGAGATAAAATATGGCGCGTGCAAGGAAAGAGAAATCCCGTTTTCCCGTGCCTCCTTCCCAACCTTACGAAGAGAGGCTTCTCCTGCGCTAAGTCCATGTCCCGCTTGATATTCATAGGCATCAAGTCCGCGAGCCGCAAGCCAGGCCGGAGCTTCATAGGTATGCTTTTTTCCCTCCGCAAAGAAGCTCTCCCCATTACCGGCAGTTCCGAATTTGGGGGTATTATCTTGGTTGTTCATTGTATATTTATGCTCCTTAATAGCATTATTTTATAGCTTCAAACGCCCTCTCGCAGGCGGTTTCGTCAGGCAAAATGCCCGTCCATTTTTCAAATGCGGCAGCACCTTGATAAACAAGCATCCAAAGTCCGCTGACCGATTGAAGCCCCATTTCCGCTGCTCTTCTCAAAAGTGTCGTTTCAAGGGGATTATAAACCGCATCAATGACGATTCCGCCCTTCTTCATTCCCAAGAGAAAATCAAAATTTGCAAAATCATCTTTTCCATTCATGCCGAGAGATGAACAGTTTATAAGTATATCCGCCCTCATCGCCGCACTTCGCAGTGCGTCTTCATCACTAAGCGGAATGCAGTCACAACCGCCCGAAATCATATGGGAAAGAGCCACAGCACTTTCAAGAGTACGGTTGCAGACAGTAAGGCTTGCGCCAGCTCTTTTTAGGGATAGAGCCGCCGAGCGTGCCGCCCCACCTGCTCCGATTAAAAGCACCTGCTTTCCTCTTGCGCTCTCACCGCCCCTGCCGCTTTGTGAATACCCACGACAGACAGCCCTGCATACACCGATACCGTCTGTGGTATCTGCATATAGCTTTCCATCTCGGATAACCACCGTATTCGCCGAGGAAAGAATTCGCGCTTCCTCCCCGAGATAATCGGCGAGTCGTGCTATCTCTGTTTTCAGGGGCATCGTGCAGTTAAAGCCGTCATAACCCTCGGATATAAGCTTTTTTATCATCGCAGACAATTCATTTTCTGTAGCTTCAATTCGCTCATAGAAAAAATTATCATTAACAAAGCCATAGTCTTTGCCGAAAGAAGCATGAAGCTCCGGAGAACGACTATGAGATATTGGAGACCCAAGAACAGCAAGCTTTAATTTTGTCATTTTAATTTACTCTTTTCCCTCCGGTAATATACGCATAAAAAAGGTTTTTCAAGTAACCGCTTGAATCTGAAAAACAAGGTAAGTTTATCTTTTATCGGCGGTACAAGAAAGGCGCGTATACCTAATCTTTTTGCGGCGTATATATCGGTGAAAATCTGATCCCCGGCCGCCGCCGTATTTTCCGCAGTTGTCCCCATGTGCGCCATTGCCTCTCGGAGATATTTCCGTGACGGTTTTTTCGCATCGGCCCGGTGGTAGCAGTTAAGCCCCTCGCAAAAGCCGGTTACTCGCTCGCTGTGATTATTAGATACAAAAGCCGTCTGTATTCCTGCCTCGTGCATGGAATCAAGCCACCGGGAAACACTCTCTGTAGGCTTCGGGTCATCGTATGTAACAAGGGTGTTGTCTATGTCAAGAATAAGACCTCGAATCCCTGCCTCCGTCAATGCCTCGGGAGTTATTTTATATATATCTTCATATATTTTTGTCGGTATAAATTTGTTAATCAAGTCAGGCTCCTCCGAAAACTGTAGAGCTTAAATACACTACTATTTTATCATATATAATACCTATTGGCAAGCGTATTTTGTAAATTTTTAAACCACTACCCTCGCGCGGCGAAACTCGCACCCTCACCCTCGCACGGCGAAGCTCGCGCCCTCATCCTCGCACGGCGAAGCTCGCGCCCTCACCCTCGCGCGGCGAAGCTCGCGCCCTCACCCTCGCACGGCGAAGCTCGCGCCCCCATCCTCGCGCGGCGAAGCTCGCGCCCCCGTCCTCGCGCGGCGAAGCTCGCGCCCCCATCGAAGCATAAAGAGCCTTGGGTAGGGACCCAAGGCGGCATACCGCAAAGGCCCAAGAGAACGTAAAACTCCCCCTTTCAAACCTGCATTTACGCAAAAATCGAAGGGATGCCTTACCTATAAAGTTTTTACGGGGTGGGGTACGGGGAGGGACGCTTTTTTCAAAAAGCGTCCCCCCCCGAGTAACCTTTCCCCCGTTACAAATATCATACCTCTGTGAAACCGCCATTTTCCCTGTAAAAAGCCCTCATCGAATGGCGTTCAAGTAAATATATCATCCCATCAAACTCCCGAACCTCAAGGGCAGGAGCGAAATATTCGATTCCGCACCTATCGGCAAAATACATGAATTCTCGCTTATATTCGCTTGATCCTATTCTCTTAAACTCAAAATTACCAAGCCTTGGCGGGGCGGTTTTTTGAGAAGTGAGATAATCCAAATATAACGCCTTTGCAAGCTCCAAATCTTCATCGCTGCCGTAATATTCAAATAGCTTTTGGTAGGCTTTCGGCTGTGAACATTCACCAATTCGTATACCATCGTCACGAAGCTTCGCGGCAACTCCGTCAAAGAATGCAAAAGGCGAACCAATACGCGATATAAGCAGAGAAACAGAGCGAGAAAATGCGTCTCCGTACCTTTTCGCTACGTCATCAATATCGTGAAGCCGAGAAATTTCCTCAAAGCCAAGGCAATGAGTAGACAAAACCTCATAAGGCGGCTCAGACGAAAATACACATCCAAACTCCCCTGCCCTGCTTCTGAGTTCAGAGCCGCGAAGAAGCTTCAAAAAGCCCAGCTGAAGCATATGGCACTTACCGTACAGTTTGTCGTATGAACGGGCAAAGCCGGCAAAATCCTCATTCGGAAGTCCCGCAATCAAATCGGCGTGGATATGTATGTTGCCGACCTTGTAAAGTAGTTCCATAGCAGAAATTACAGCTTCTGCATTTTGCTTGCGGTTAATGGCTTTAAGGGTTTCAGCGTTTGTTGACTGCACGCCGATTTCAAGCTGAATTTTACCTTTCTCAAAAGCGGAAAGTATCTCGAAGCTTTCCTCGTCAAGTAAGTCGGCAGAGATTTCAAAGTGGTAATTCTTCGTGTAATTTCCAGAGAGCAACCCACGCCAAATCTTCTTTGCTCGTTCACGGTCAAAATTAAAAGTCCGGTCTACAAATTTTATGATTTTTATATCTGTTATCTCTTCAAAAGAACGAAGTTCTGCAAGTGTAACTTCAGCACTTTTGGCACGCACATCCCCTGATAAAGCG
Source organism: Candidatus Flemingiibacterium sp. (assembly GCA_045592185.1). Taxonomy (GTDB): domain Bacteria; phylum Bacillota; class Clostridia; order Oscillospirales; family CAG-272; genus Flemingiibacterium. The sequence goes on along the minus strand of JAZNUF010000152.1, from coordinate 1,888 downwards.
GACAAGCAGTAAGCGCACCGATATGGGCATCCGCGGGAAGACTCATAGTAAAGAATGTGCCTTCCGTCCCCAAGCTCCTCAGAATCATAAATACTGCCTTGACTTAAGAAGCCGTCAAATATTCCTCCGTCTATTACGCTCGGCAACTCTTTTCCGGAGTCAACCATTTCGGCAACGCGGACAAAAGCCGCCTCGCCCTCCCCTTTGATAATGCAATCAATTTGCGGATTTTTGTCTAAAATTTCTTCGGTATCATAAGAAACCTCCGGGCCTCCAAAAACGACACACGCCCCGGGTTTCAGCCTTTTTAAATCGGCGGCAAGACCGAGAAGCTCTCTGATGTTCCAAATGTACGCGGAAAAACCGTAAACATCCGCATCGGCACGTACAAGTGACTCAAGCATCCGCCTTGGATTATCCTTCAGATTGAATTCTTCTATCTTTACAAAAAATCCCGCCGCAGCCAGACTTTTTTTAATGCAGCGCACGGCGAGATTCGTATGAGTATAAGAGGAATTCAGAGCAAACAAAAGTATTTTCACATCTTTATTCCTTTACGGGTATTTTAAACATTAACTAAATTTTCTTCGCAAATCTTTTTTGCCCATTCACATATATCGCGTGTAGAATTAGGCTTTGCGATAATGTCTATTGCCTGCCGCATAACCTCAATTCGGCTGGGATTTGACAACAGTTGGAATATAACATCGTCAAGGGTACTGGTGTTCGAAACCGCCATAGCAACTCCGTTGTTTGTCAGAAATTCCACGTTTCTGTCTTCCTGCCCGGGAATGGGATCAACGATTATCATAGGAAGTCTTTTTGCCATAGCCTCAGAGGTCGTAAGCCCTCCCGGCTTTGAAATAATGCAGTCTGACGCATCCATCAACTTGTCAACATTGTTCACATAACCGAAATTCATAATGTGCTTTTTAGTTTTCAAGGCATCTATTTTAGCCTTTGCAGCATGGTTATTTCCGCAAACGGTTATGAGCTGAAAATCATACGGAACTCTATCAAGCGCCTTTACCGTTTCTTCGATATTGCCGTATCCCATGCTTCCACTCATCAAAAGAACGGTGCGTGTATTTACATCAAGCCCCAATTCCGCGCGCGCCTGCTCTTTTGGTATACTCTCACTGAATTTCGGATGAATCGGAATACCAAGAGGCAAAACCTGCTCTTTTGAGAATCCTTTTTTCATTGCCTGAACCAACAACTGTTCGTTTGGAGTAACCATGTAATCAAGATGTAAACTCTCCTCCCAATAAGGATGGAACATGAAATCCGTAAGAACTCCCATAGTCTTGGCGTGAATCAGTTCCTTTTCTCTGAGTACATCAAGAATAATGCTTGGAAAAACATGGGTGCAAATAATAACATCGGGATTGTAGCTGTCTATGTATTTTACCAGCTTTTTTCCCATAGCATTTCCGGTAAAACGGGTGGGAGAAAGTGCCGTACGTGATTTTTTTCTCAGCTCAGCCAAGCGGTAACCGCCTTTGTAAGCAAACTTTGCATTACTTGCAACAAGCTCATATCCCTTTGAAATCGTTTTACCAAGAATGTGGTTTACATATTCCAGAGTGTCAAGCATTTGGGCTTCACAGCCGATTTTTTCAAAATAAGCACATATAGCTTTTGCTGTTGAATTGTGTCCCTGCCCTGCAGTCACGGACAATACAAATGCTTTCATAAGCTGTCCTCCTTGTTTTTTAAAGGATTTTATGGTTTGTCATTTTTTAAATTATTCTTACGCAGCATCATCATATATATTTTACAACTTTTTTTAACAAAAATCAATACCTTGACAAAATCTTTTATATGTGGTATAATATCGTTATGCACCTGTGGCGGAATTGGCAGACGCGCCAGACTTAGGATCTGG
>JAZNUF010000151.1:0-3164 GCA_045592185.1 Candidatus Flemingiibacterium sp. | reverse complement strand
CGTTAATCATCTCTCTTATGTGTTCCTCATCGGTAACCTGCGCGATAAGTCCGCGCTCTACAAGCTCTTCGTATAATTTCATTTTTTACTCCTTAGTATTTATAGTTTATATTTTTTCATTTATCATTTCACGTGCAGTTTCCATTAAGCGTTCAGTTATGTTTATACCGCCCATAATCCTTGCCACCTCGCCGACTCGTTCCTCCTTTGAAAGAAGCCTTACCGAGGTTGAAACACGGTCGTCCTGTTCGCCTTTTGTAATCAAATAATGATTCTCGGCAAGGGCTGCAATCTGCGCCGAATGGGTGACACATAAGACCTGACACTCCCTCGCTATAGATAAATCACGAAGCTTTATTCCGATTTTTTGGGAAGTTTTTCCGGACACACCCGTGTCCACCTCATCGAAAATCAGTGTTCTCGGCGAATCCGCCTCGGAAAGTACGCTTTTGATTGCAAGCATAATTCTGGAAAGCTCACCGCCGGATGCGATTTTTGCCAGCGGCTTCAAAGGCTCTCCCTTGTTGGCAGATATGAGGAATTCCACATCCTCCGTGCCATTTCTGCAGTAGTTTACCTCACCGTCATCGCCGACTCGGCGCTCGAGAGAAACAGCAAAATCAACTCCGCCCATGTCAAGATACGACAATTCATCAACTATCCGTCTGCTGAGCAGCTTTGCGGCATCACCCCTGAGTTTTGTCAATTCCGCCGCCTTTTTCTCAAGAATCGTCTTTAATGCTTCTTTTTCAGACGTAAGCTCATTTAACCGTTCTTCCGCAATTTCGATGTCATCAAGCTGTTTTTTTGCCGCATCTAAAAAGGCTAAAACCTCCGAAACGGAATCTCCGTATTTCCTCTCCAGCTTTGATATTTCATCAAGCCGTCCTTCAACTTTGTCAAGCTCCGCTGTAGGGTCATCCCCCGCTTCCTCGCCGAGAGAATCAATAACCTCGGCAATATCTTCAAGCTCCGAGCATATTTCTTCAAGCCGCGCCAACATGGACTCTCCCTCCGAAATAACGGGCGACAACGCTTCAATGGCGCGTGAAGCGCGGCGAATTTTATCAACTGCGGCATTCCCCTTCTCGTTGCTGTAAAGAAGTGAATAGACCGTTCCGGAAAGCTGAGCGATTTTTTCACAGTTTTGAAGCTTGATTCGCCTTTCCTCCAGCTTTTCTTCTTCGCCGTCCTTTAACTTCGCCGCCTCGATTTCCCGTATCTGGTATTTAAGAAATTCAAGCTGCTGAGCCTTTTTTCTATCGTTTTCCGTAAGTTCGGAGATTCTTTTTTCAAGCTTGCAAAATTCATCGTAGATATTACGGTATTCAAGCAGGACTTCAGAAATAGCGGCAAATTCATCCAAATACAAAAGATGGTTCTCAGGCTGAAGAAGCGCCATGTTATCGTGCTGACCGTGAATACCAATCAAATGTCTGACCGCCTCCCGTTGCAGGGACACAGGTATCGTCCGTCCGTTCACTTTGCAAACAGATTTCCCCGATTCCGTAATTGTCCGGGAAAACATGAGCATTCCCTCTTCATCGGGAGTTATTCCAAGCTCCGAAAGGGCCGCCCTGCAGTTATCGTCAAGGGATGAAAACAACGCCGAAACCATAGCGGTATCCTCACCGCTTCGTATAAGGTCACGGGAAGGCTTTCCGCCGCATATTAAATTAATGCTGTCTATTATTATTGACTTTCCCGCGCCCGTTTCACCGGTTAAGACGGTGAAGCCCTTTTGGAAGTCAATGTCTGCGGATTTGATTACCGCTATATTTTCTATATGGAGCGAACAGAGCAAATGTCCACCGCCTTTCCGTCTAAAAACAAATTATCCGCGGCGTGAGGATGTAATCGCCTCAAGCTCAGTGGCAAGGGACTGGGCAGAATCACCCGTACGCATAACGATTATTATGGTGTCATCACCCGCAACGCTTCCGACTATATCCGTGCGCCCCATGGAATCTATCGCCGCCGCAACACCCTGTGCCATTCCGGCATATGTTTTGACAACCGCGATATTGCCGGCTCTGTCAACCTTTTCCACCGTATCTATAAGCAGATTCCGCGCCTTTGTGCTGAGAGAGGATTCCTCCCTATAAGGCATGGCGTATTTGTATTTCCCGTTAGAGCCTGCCACTTTTACCAGCTTAAGCTCTCTGATATCGCGGGAAATGGTTGCCTGCGTTGCGCGGTATCCCCTCTCCCTGAGCTGTTCCGACAGCTCCTCCTGCGTTTCGATTTCGTATTCGCTGATAAGACCTATGATTTCTTCTTGTCTACTGTACTTCATCAAAACCTACCCTTTCAAAATATATTAGTGTATATCTGCCATTTTTTGTCTTAGTATATCGTAAAAGCTTCCGTCCTTAAGCCGTATAAAGGAAACCGTTTTGTTAGAACGGCGGATTTTCACCGTTTCTCCGTAAGCAAGCTCACGTGTTTCGCATCCGTCAACGTTCAGATATAGTTTTTCCGTTCTGGACGTAATATTTTTCATCACAAGCTCCGAATCTGCCGAAAACACCAAGGGTGTGGCATTAAGAGAATGGGAGCATATAGGTGTAGCCAAAATGGCTTCGAGACGCGGGTCAACCACCGGCCCTCCTGCGGACATTGAATAAGCGGTTGAGCCCGTGGGCGTTGCGGCAATAAGTCCATCGGAGCGATATCTGTTGACCTTATTTCCATCACACCAAAGTTCAATTTCCGCAATTTTGAAAATAGAATCGCTGCCAAGCACCGCCTCATTGAGGGCAAAAAGGCACTCGCCGCCCACTTCAGCTTCAAGAAGCATTCTTTTTTCCAGCGTAAAATCTCCTGTCACGAGCCTTTCAAGAAGGGAAAGCTCGTTTAACTCAAGCTCGGTCATATAACCGATTCTGCCAAGATTGACTCCGATAATCGGCAATCCGCTGAGGGCGCACCTTCTCGCAACTTTCAGCATCGTTCCATCTCCGCCAAGTACAACAATGGCAGTCGGTTCGGTAAAGAACTGCTGCTTATTAACAAACCGCACAGAACCGGAAGGAGAAAACCGTCCGCCGAATTCTTCGGGCATAACAATTTCGCATCCCTTAAGCTTCTCTATGACCATGGATGTTCCGAGAAAATCTATATCATTATCGGGGTTAGGGTAAATTCCTATTATGTTCATTGTA
>JAZNUF010000150.1:0-4239 GCA_045592185.1 Candidatus Flemingiibacterium sp. | reverse complement strand
GTGCGGTTGTTCAGACCTATTCTCCTGACAATGAAACCATAAACCTTGCGGCGGTGCAGGATTACAGAAAATTTTATGAAAGTGCTGTAAAGCTTCGGCGGCAACTGAAATTTCCGCCCTTTTGTGAATTTGTGTTTGTCGGTATCAACGGTGAGGATGAAAAAGCTGTGCTTGACTTATCCCTTAAGCTTGACAAAAAGCTTCGTGAATATATAGCAGGGGAATTTTCGGATATTCAATGCTATATTTTCGGCCCCTTTGAGGCGCCGGTTTACAAGGTGAATAATGTTTTCAGAATGAGAATAGTAATAAAATGTCAGGTGAATAAGCGTATGCGGACACTTATAAGCAGGCTAATGACAGATTTTTCAAAGGCGTCACGGAAAGCGTCTGTATCTGTAGACATAAATCCCATGTCCGTGTGACTTTTTTTATAGAAAGGAATTTTAATATGGCAAAGCTTAACATTGTAAAGAACGGCGATCCGATTCTCAGGAAGAAGAGCCGCCCCGTAGAAATAATTGATGAGCGCATAAAAACTCTTGCGGCGGATATGATAGAAACAATGCACGCCGCAAACGGCTGTGGGCTTGCCGCTGTACAGGTGGGAAAACTTCGCCGAATGGTAGTTGTTGAAACGGAGCCGGGGGAAACCTATGTGATGATTAATCCGGTAATTATAAAAAAAGAGGGAAATCAACAGGAGGCGGAAGGGTGCTTGTCTGTCCCCGAAAGATGGGGAATTACAGATCGTCCTATGACCGTAACCGTCCGCGCTACCAATCTTGAGGGCAAGGAATATACTGTCACCGGTTCGGGACTTCTCGCTCGCGCATTTTGCCATGAGCTTGACCATTTAGAGGGGATCTTGTTTACCGATAAAGCAGTCAGAATGCTTGATCCCGATGAGGTTGAAGCATAGGAGGCGGTTTTGTGAAAACAAAGATTTTATTCATGGGGACTCCGGACTTTGCCCGAATTCAGCTTGAAGCACTTGTTGATGCCGGTGCGAATGTGGTGGGAGTGGTTACTCAGCCGGATAAACCCAAGGGACGGAAGCTTGTCCTGACTCCGCCGCCCGTAAAGGTTTATGCCCTTGAAAAGGAAATACCCGTATATCAGCCGGACGCGCTGAGGGGGACGGAGTTTGAAAAATTACTTGAAGAGCTTTCGCCCGAGCTTATAATTGTAGCGGCATACGGAAAGATTTTGCCTGAAAATGTAATTAATTTTCCGACTCTCGGATGCATAAACGTACACGGCTCGCTTCTTCCCAAGTACCGTGGTGCGGCACCTATTCAGCGAGCTATCATTGACGGCGAGGGTGAAACGGGAATTACTATCATGTACATGGACGTGGGACTTGATACGGGAGATATGTTATCGAAAGCCACAGTCAAAATCGAGGAAAGTGATAATTTTGAAACTCTCCACGATAAGCTGGCGGAGGTGGGTGCGAAGCTGCTCATTGATACGGTCGATGCCCTTGAAAAGGGTGTTGCGGTCCGTGAAAAACAGGATGACTCAAAATCAACCTACGCTGCCAAAATTACAAATGAAGATGCCGTACTTGATTTTTCGCTTAACGCAAAGGCGGTTTATGACCGTATAAGAGGGCTTTCGCCTTTTCCGCTTGCCGTAGCTTCTCATTGCGAAAAAGCATTGAAGATTGTCCGTGCGGAGCTTGCTGACCTTGAAAAAACTCACGAGAATCCGGGAGAGGTGCTTATGTGCGATTCTCAGGCAAACCGAATCCAGGTTGCCTGCGGAGTAGGCTCTGTTTATATTACCAATTTACTTCCCGAGGGGAAAAGCCGTATGTCTGCTGCCGACTATATCAACGGAAGAAAAATAGCTGTCGGTGACAGGCTTACAAAATATTCAAAATAGTTTTTGGAGTGGAAAATGTTTTTCGGAATTGATTACACTTATCTTGTATTGGTGCTTCCCGCAGTGCTTCTTGCATTGTGGGCACAAATTAATGTCAAAGGCACGTTCAATAAATATTCAAAGGTCAGAACCTTATCTGGGATGACGGGTGCCATGGCGGCAAGACAAATTCTTGATAAAAACGGACTTTCTCATGTTCGAATCGAAAGAGTTTCCGGAGAGCTAACCGACCATTTTAATCCCAAAGATAACACAGTATACCTTTCCGAAACGGTTTACTCTGCGGACAGCTCGGCGGCTGTGGGAGTGGCGGCTCATGAGGCCGGACACGCTGTTCAGTATGCCATAGGCTATACGCCTATGAAGCTGCGTGCGGCCATTATTCCCATAACCAATATCGGCTCAACGCTTGCTATTCCGTTGCTCCTTATTGGAATTCTTCTTGCCTATCCGCCCCTGTCCCTTTTGGGCGTTGCGGCATTTGGGCTTTCCACCGTATTCCAGCTTGTTACATTGCCCGTTGAGTTTAACGCAAGCTCTCGTGCCATGACGGCTCTCAAAAGTACGGGTTTAGACGAAGGTGAGTTAAAAAATGCAAGAAAAGTGCTTACCGCGGCGGCACTTACCTATGTGGCGGCGTTAGCGGTTTCACTGGCAAATCTCCTGAGGCTTTTTCTCATTGCTACCGGCGGGAGAAGACGAAGATAAATGGAAAAACGAAAAATTACCGCACGGGAAGCAGCATTCAGCTCCCTTGTTTTGTGTGAACGGGATAAAAAATATTCAAACCTGGAAATTGACGCCACCATACGGAAGTTTTCACTTGAGGGGGCAGAAAAGGGGCTGTATACCGCCCTTGTCTACGGAGTTATTGAGCGGAAAATAACCCTCGATTATATTGTGTCAAAGCTGTCTGAGCGAGATATTTCACTGCTCGATTCGGAAGTCATGGTTTTGCTGAGACTGGGGTTATACCAGCTTATATGGCTTGACCGGATTCCCGACAGTGCCGCCGTAAACGAAACGGTTAACATTGCAAAGAAACGTACTGCCCGCGCCGCGCCCTTTGTCAATGCATTACTGCGCAGATTTTTAAGGGAATACAGGAAGAACAATTTGCCGTATCCCGACAAATCCGATTATGCCAAATATATTTCTGTAAGGTATTCCTGTGGGGAAGATGTGGTGAAGATTTTATCTCAGTCGGTATCCGATGTTGAAGCGGTACTTTCTTCCTTCGATGAAACACCGGATGTAACCCTTAGAGTTAATACCCTAAAAACCACGAGGGAGAAGATTCTTTCCTCTTTTGCCGATGAGAAAATTTCAGCAGTCCCCACCGAATTTTCCCCCTTTGGAATCAGACTTACCGATAAAAAGCTTAATGCATTTGCGGCAAGACTTATAAATGAGGGGCTGGTTTTTGTTCAGGATGAGGCTTCACAAATCGCCTCGGCCGCCACATTTGCAAAGTGCGGAGATACGGTCATTGACGCTTGTGCTTGTCCGGGAGGAAAGAGCTTTGGCGTAGGCATGATTATGGAAAATCAGGGCAGGATAATGAGCTTTGATTTACACAAAAACAAGCTGTCACTCATTACGGCAGGGGCGAGGAAGCTTGGTATTGACATTATTCATACAGATGTCAAGGACGGCTCAAAGCCCTGTGGGGAATTAACTAAAACCGCGGATGTACTTATTTGCGATGCTCCTTGCTCGGGGCTTGGGGTGATTGCCAAAAAACCCGAAATTCGCTATAAATCCTCGTCAGATTTTGAAAGACTTCCGGACATACAGTATTCAATCCTGAAGAACTGCTCCGAATATGTGAAGCCGGGAGGAGTGATTTGCTATTCTACCTGCACTCTTAACCGGGCGGAAAACGAAGCTGTGGTAAAGCGTTTCCTTTCTGAAAACCACTCTTTTGAGGCAGAGGATTTTCAAGTCGGCGTAATTTCAAGCTGTGACGGCATGGTGACCTTACTTCCGCACATACACAAAACCGATGGCTTTTTTATAGCAAGACTTAAAAGGAAATAGGACGAATATGCTTTTACTTAACGAAAAGGCTGACCTTTTATCAATGAATATCAGTGAAATTTCGGAGTTTCTCACGGAGCTTGGTGAGCCGAAATACCGTGCGAAGCAGATTTTCAGCTGGCTTCACAGAGGTGTCGGGATTGACGGAATGACCGATGTGTCGAAAAAGCTCAGAGAGAAGCTTTCCGAAAGGGCAGTGGTTGACTTCCCGAAAATCGATGAAAAGTTGGTTTCAAAGCTTGACGGCACGGTTAAGTATCTAATGGAGCTGTGGGACTCGAAGTCGGAGGCCAAGCGGTCTTAGGAAGA
>JAZNUF010000149.1:0-2753 GCA_045592185.1 Candidatus Flemingiibacterium sp. | reverse complement strand
GACATCATATCAAAATATCCCGTGCCGGTAAGCCCGAAGAAAATCGTGTTTTCTTCGCCTGTTTCTTTGCACTTCAATGGCTCCTCAATAGCAACACGAATAGCGTGACTGCTTTCGGGCGCAGGAAGTGTTCCCTCCACTCGCGCAAACATTTCAGCAGCTTCAAATACGTCTGTCTGATTTACCGCTACGGCTTCCATGAGTCCGTCATCGTAAAGCTGCGAAAGAGTGCTGCTCATTCCATGATAGCGCAATCCTCCGGCGTGAGTTGCCGCGGGCATAAAGCCGCTGCCAAGGGTGTACATTTTCTGTAATGGGCAAACCGCACCCGTATCGCAGTAATCGTAGGCATACTTACCACGAGTAAGGCTTGGGCAGGATGCGGGTTCTACGGCAATAAAGCGATAATCTGCCTCCCCGCGGATTTTTTCACCCATGAACGGAGAAATAAGTCCACCGAGATTAGACCCGCCGCCGGCACATCCGATAATAATATCCGGCTTAATGCCAAACTTATCCATTGCAAGCTTAGATTCAAGGCCGATTATGGACTGGTGGAGAAGCACCTGATTCAAAACACTTCCGAGAACGTAGCGATAGCCATCCATGGAAGTCGCCGCCTCAACCGCTTCTGAAATGGCACAACCAAGGCTTCCGTTTGTGCCGGGAAATTCCTCGTTTATTTTTCTTCCAATCGCCGTTTCCATAGAAGGCGAAGGGGTTACAGAAGCACCATAGGTACGCATAACCTCGCGGCGGAACGGCTTTTGTTCATATGAGCATTTTACCATATAAACTTTACAGTCAAGTCCAAAATAAGAGCAAGCCATCGAAAGAGCAGTACCCCATTGTCCTGCACCTGTTTCGGTTGTTACGCCCTTAAGCCCTTGCTTTTTAGCATAATACGCTTGAGCTATGGCAGAATTCAGTTTGTGGGAACCGCTGGTATTGTTACCCTCAAATTTGTAATAAATTTTCGCAGGTGTTCCAAGCTTCTTTTCAAGGAAATAAGCCCGGGTTAAAGGTGCAGGGCGATACATTTTATAAAAGCTCAGTATTTCTTCGGGAATATCAAAGTATGCGGTTGTATCGTCAAGCTCCTGCTTTATAAGCTCTTCGCAAAAAACCGGAGCTAAATATTCGGCAGTTACGGGGAGTTTGGTTTCCGGATTCAAAAGAGGTGCGGGCTTGTTGACCATATCCGCACGGAGATTGTACCATTGTTTCGGGAGCTCATCCTCGGTTAAATAGATTTTGTAAGGGATTTCTTTTGACATTTTGTTTATTTCCTTTCCTAAAAAATTCTATCGTGGGAAGATACAAAAAAACTCCTGTCCCACAAATTTGCTGGGACAAGAGATAATCTCCTGCGGTGCCACCCGGCTTGATGCAACACATCCACTTTCGCATACAAAATATATGCTGACTCTTGATTACGGAGCGTCAACTCCGGCGCACATACTATGTAAAAACAATTCTGATTGCCCTCGGATGCCCATTCAGCTATCCTCTCTGTACCGCACTCACATCGCCTGCGGCTCTCTGAAACAAAGAACTGATAACCTACTTGCTCATCCTCATCGGTTTAGTACAGTATATCACTAAATTCCTACTTTGTCAAGGGATTTTGAAAAATCTTATAAAATTATCGGCAAATATTAATAAAAAAAGCCTTCAAATCTTTGGTGATGACTCACCAGATTTGAATGTTTTCTGTTTCTACAGAAGAAAATTGGAACTTATTTGATTATTATTTCCCGATGAACATTTGAGTCCAGTAATTCCCGTCAGCAACATAACCTACGCCAATCTGCGTAAATGAAGCATTCAAAATATTCGCACGGTGACCCGAAGAATTCATCCATGCATTCACAACGGCTTGCGGACTTGCCTGTCCTCTTGCTATGTTTTCACCTGCGCTTCTGTATGTGATGCCAAAGTCCTTCATCATCTGAAAAGGCGTCCCATATACGGGGCTTGTATGAGAAAAATATCTGTTGTCTTTCATATCCTGGGATTTATAGCGCGCAACTCGGCTCAACTCCCAGTTATGTGTAAGCTCTTTTAATCCGTTTTGAACCCTTGCTTTATTAACAAGGCGGATAACCTCCTGTTCGTAATTTAAAACAGTGGAATCATTTGTAGGAATGTTCAACACCTGACCGGGATATATCAAATCAGGGTTGGATATCTGCGGATTCGCTTTTTTAATCTCACTGAGTCCCATTTCGTATTTAACAGCGATTTTCCACATGGTATCTCCCGGTACGACTGTGTGAGATGTAGCGGCCGATATATTTGTCACAAGCATAACAGTCATCACCGCGGCACTCAAAACAAAAGCAATCACTTTTTTCATTTTTACAACCATGGCTTTTGCGTAGCAAAAGCTTCCTTTCTGTGTAGTTGGGGCCGGTTGGCGTCAGCCAAGCCTCGGTCATTGTCCGAGGCAGGTCACAAAACAATGTCTGAAAAATTTATTTTTCAGACTTGCACCTCCCCTATCGCTTTTTTAGAAGGATAACGCCATTAACAAGCTGTCTGTTACCCTCCTTATATATTATAACATATTACACAGTAGATTTCAAATGTAAGTGTTGGAAACAACGTCCCATTGATGCTTGCGTGCTATGTGGATTTCGGCAGTTCCCCCCCTCCCCAAGGAACATGGCGCGTACAGATATACAGTAAAAGAGGGTGTTGCACTCAGGTGCAACAGCCCATGTTATATAACATTATTTCATCAATTCGTC
>JAZNUF010000148.1:0-4121 GCA_045592185.1 Candidatus Flemingiibacterium sp. | reverse complement strand
TATCAAAAAAATATGAAATATATAACGCTGCCAATATGAATATATTGTTAATAATATTTTCACATTCAACGGAAAAGATAATATTGACACCGATTTTGGTGTTAAAAGGAGGTTTCAAGACTATGAAAAGAAAAGGACCACATGGTGACAAAAATACACCCATGGAGCGAGCTTCCGAATGTATTGAAGCTTACAGAAACGAGGGTGAGTTTACTGACCCACAGGGGAGTTATACGGGGCTATACCGTTATGCCGGAAATATGAGTGCTCCCCTTTATAGACCGTACGATTTCAGTATGGTGGTAGACGACTGGGATGATGAGCCTGTACAGGACGCAGACGACCTTTAATTAAAAAATAATATTCAGCATGAATCCCGCAACGCCGCTGAGGAGTGTGACAATGGTACAAAGGATGACAAGGGTCCTTTTTGAAAGGGCGAGTCTGCCGTTATCGTTGTGAGGAATACCCTTGTGGTATGCTTCAATCATACGATTTGCTTCAGAGAGAATATCGCCGTCATGACGGTGGGGAGCAAGATCGCTTTTTATAACAAAATAAGCCGAGTCAAAATACGGACTTTCGGTATCCTTTACCATAATAATTCTGCGCTGAGTTCCCTTTATCATATGATTTTCTCCCTTTTAAGTGTTGAGTGTTCTTTTATCAAATTATTGACAGCGAATCTCACTATATTCAACCTCGCTGTAAAAGTTTATTCGATATCATCTTCAAAAGGTACGGTATTCAGCAAAGATGGATTTTTTCTGCAGGTATATATGAAATTGCTGAAGCGTTTGAGAACCTCGCGCTCCAGCTCACTTCTGTAATACAAACCGCGTTTTTCGAGAACATCCATGCGTTTGGCACGCTCGGCGGCAACTCTGTAAGGAATTTCGCAAATTTTTTTAATACTATGCGCGTCTAGCTGGCCGAGCTCGTGAAGAACACAGGCGGGGGCTAACAAGCGGACAGCGAACATGTCGGCTTCGCTCTCGCTTAAAAGCTTTTTGCTTCCGCCTGCGAAACGATGCTCGGCATACTTATATTCGTGACCGAGAAAAATATGCCCAAGCTCATGAGCAAGGACCATGCGTGTTTCTTCGCTGGAAAGACGGTCATCATACACTATATGCCAACTGCCGTCTGCAAATATACTCGCTCCAAGCTCATATCGGCGAAGCTCGTTTACCGTGGAATTCCGATGTACACGAATCCCGGCTTGCTTTGCAATAGGGGTCAACTTTACAGGCATACGGCAGATTTGAAAATCAAGATGGCACCTCCATGCAGCATCGCGGCAGGAGGTGTATATACCATAATAATTGTACATTTTTATACGTCAAAGCCTATTACGGCAGCAGTCCTTTCATTTGCTTTGGGACATTTGACCTTATATATCCTCATCGGTTTCGGGAGCTTCGGCTAACCGTTTTAAATGCTCTGCAGACATGGGTTCATGAGTGGGTGGGACATTTCCCCCTTGGGACTTAGCGGCACGGAATACGCTTTTGTTCTCTTCGGAAGTCATTAAGATATCTATCTTTTTGCGGAACATTGGATTTATTCGATAAGCGGCAATCAGACGGATTTCCTCTTCGGAGAGGGGCGTATAGCCTATTTCTTTTAGTGAAGGAGGGGTAGATTCATCAAGAGCTAACAACCACGCCGGAGTTGTCCCAAGAGCCTCACAGAGAACATTTACACGCTTGGGGCGAGGCTTAAACTGTCCGCTGAGGTATTGGCTGATAGCGGACTTTGGAATGCCGGTGGTTGAGGAAAGGGTAGCTTGGTTAATGCTTCTCAGATTCATGATAAATGCGAGTCTATCTTTAAAATCGGACATAATGTGACCCCCAGTCCCTATGATTTAATTAAATTTCTGTACATGATAGTTCAGAATTTATAAACTTATACAATTATTATAACCCAAAAATCCTTAAAAATCAATACAAATTGCGAAAACAAAAACTTTTTTCCGACAAAATTCTGCACATCCCTTGACATGAAGTCGGGATAATGGTATAATAAGTTCAGAAAATCTGAACTTTGATGTAACGCGGTTTATAAAACTCCAAATTTTATGATTATCAGAGGTGAAAAAATGAAGCTTTACAAATCGGAATGTTTTGCTTTGACAGAAATCAGAACAAGCGGCAAAAAAGAGATTGGGGGAATTCTATGCTTCAAGGGAATTGGCTCTCCTTATGGCTCAGGAAAGGAAGTGTTGGCCCTGGAGGACGGAATTGTACTTAAAGCAGGGAGAAATGCAGACATATATTCCCGTGAGCACCGTCTTGGAACTATAGTTACCTTAACCGGACGTGAAGGAGTGAATATAACCTATGGCAGACTTGCATCCCGTTTTGTGAACGAGGGGGATTTCGTAAGAAAGGGTGAGGTCATCGGAATTGAAGGTTCAAGCGGAGTAGGGCAGGGGGATTATCTTACTCTTGAGTTCAGACGAAACGGCAGGCGTATAGACGGTTGTGAGTATCTGGGTATCCCTCGCCGTACTGCTAAATTTACTCCGCCCCATGAGCCGCCGCGAGAGGTTGTATGCCGAGCCTGCGGTCTGTCAGAGCGTATGCGGCACTACCTTGACGGAAGTCCCGATGCTGCTGAGCTTTGGAGCAGACTCTTTTCACATCTTCAAGTGATTAAGTAATAATTCACACGATTCAGTCTTTTGCATATCATATAAATGAGGATATGAGCATAGACTTGTTATCCCAATCCTTATTGGCGCAGAATAGAAAAGGGTACGCTTTAAGACGGTAAGCCCCTTTGCTGCAATCAGATTATTGAAAATCTAAGCATTGCTCCGCCAACCACGCCCCCTAAGGGCAGAAAGGAAGCCTTTTATGTGATTTGCAAGCTAATCATATAGAAGCTATGGTTATATTTATGAATGACAATAGAAACAGCGTGTTTCCCTCGTCTCGCATGAATGTAGGCGCGGGTAACGGTTGCGGAGTGATTATCGACACCTATCAGGTCTTCGACAGCTGCCGCGACCGTGATTGCTTCGAGGATACGAGAGTATTTCTCGATGATCTTGGGCAGAGCATAATTGAACATACCACTCAGGTTCGTACAAAATCGGCAGAAATTTGTTCCTCTACTATATCTGTGGAACCGGTACAGCTTTCCCGCGGATTTTATCGAGTAACGGTTAGATTTTATGTAAGACTGGAGCTTGAAGCTTGCCTTTGCCCCGGCAAGTCACAGCTATTTAATGGTCTTGCTGTAGTAGAAAAGTCTGTGGTACTTTACGGCGGAGAGGGCGCAGTACACGTATTCCGTTCCTCCGCGGTATCGGACGGCTTTTGTTCAGTTCCCACCTGCGGTGAAATGGGTGACAATATGCCCATTGCCGTTGTGGAAACCGTAGACCCCGTGGTTCTTGGTACTCGCGTAGTTGAACCCGGTCCCGATTGCTGCTGTCATTGCTGCTGCAACTGCTCAGATATTCCCGAGATGGTAAGCGGTATGTTTGGTCAGCTTTCTGACAACGGCAACCGCTATCTTGCAGTATCTCTCGGTTTCTTCTCGGTTATCAGAATCGAGCGTCCGGAACAGTACCTTGTAAATGCGGTGGAATTCAGCGTTCCTGACAAGGAATGCGCTTGCGGCGACAATTCCTCCCCCTGCGATGCTTTCAACAGAATGGCATTCCCTATAGACCAATTTGCACCCGGAAGAATTGCCTCGGCACAGCATGGACTTCACGATAATCACCACGGCGACTGCGGTTGCCGTAAGGGCTGAGCCAAAATTAGTAAAAGGGCGGTCGGCATTTATTTGCCGACCGCTATTTTCAGTTATTTACAGAAAGGAAAAGGCGATAAAATTTACAGCTTTGAAGTTCTCATTGCCCTTGTGGCGTTTAACACCGCTAATACCATGACTCCCACATCTGCGAAAATTGCAAGCCACATATTCGTGATACCTGCTGCACCGAGGATAAGACAGGCAAATTTAACCGCTAAAGCGAAAAATATATTCTGATATACGATAGAAAGACATTTTTTCGCAATCCTTATAGCTTTTGCGACTTTTTCGGGATTGTCGTCCATAAGTACCACGTCTGCAGCTTCTATAGCGGCGTCTGAGCCCAT
>JAZNUF010000147.1:0-1704 GCA_045592185.1 Candidatus Flemingiibacterium sp. | reverse complement strand
AATTTTGCCTCCTTTGTATTTTGGTAATGCGGTCGCCAAACCTTTACCATTATATCACGGAGGCTTAATTGTTTCAATATTTCGGCTTGCTTGCAGCTCGCCGGTTTTGTCTTTACTGAAGCGTCTTACCGCTCCCCCGGTTCTACCGGGGGTTTATTTCCACTACCAAACAGAGCAGCTCCTTTTGTTTGGAGCTGCTCTGTTAAAAACTTTTCTATGGGACCAAACCGCCGCAGTTTTTACCGCTAAGTTCGGTATTACTTGTACATAGGACCGTATGCCGCACAAGCACGGTAGTCCTGACCTTCCTTATCCATGCCGAATGCATTCCAAGCGGCGGGGCGGAAAATCTTTTCTTCGGGTACGTTGTGCATACAAACGGGGATGCGGAGCATAGAGCAGAGAGTGATAAGGTCTGCACCCACGTGTCCGTAGCTGATTGCGCCGTGGTTTGCGCCCCAATTCTGCATAACCTCGTATGCACTCTTGAATGCGCTTCCCTCTTTGCCATCGCAACGAGGAGCAAACCATGTGCAGGGCCATGTGGGATTGGTGCGCTCCATAAGGGTATCGGAAACGCTGTCGGGAAGATTAACCGTCCAACCCTCGGCAATCTGAAGCACAGGGCCAAGTCCCTTAACAAGATTAAGACGAATCATTGTGCAGGGCATTTCGGCACGGGTGGTATAATGGCTGGAGAAGCCGCCGCCTCGGAAGTTGTCAAAGCCTGCTTCGCACCATACGGTAGCGTCAGTCATCTTCTTGATATCCTCGTCTGTAACTTCCCACCATCTCTTCATAATCGCATTGCCGTTTTCGTCTTTGCATTCACCGCAAGCGTCAAGGCAGGCTGCGCCGGAGTTGAGAAGGTGAATTATGCCGTTGCTCTCTGCGGCTCTGCCCTCGAGCTTGTAACCGGTAACACGCTCGGTTGCCTCACCGGACCAATAGGTACGTACGTCCGCGAAAATCTGAGCGCGGTGAGTAAGCAGGCGCATAAACAGCATACCGAGTCCGTTTAACACGTCATTTTCCGTTGCAAGAGTGTACGGCTCACGTGCGCCCTCATAGTCGAAGGTGGAGGAAAGGAGAGCCTCGGGATAGTCGCAGTTGGGCCAATGGTCAGTCCATTGACGCTGTCCCTGGAAGCCGCCTGCAATGGCGTTGTGTCCAACCTTTTCTTCTTCAAATTTATCATCCAGATTGGGGTTGCCCGCCATCAAATCCTTGATGATGCAGTACATCTTAACGGTAAACTCCCACTGCTTTTCTTTTTCTTCCTTGCTGAATTTGATGGGATGGTCTTTGCCCATGAAAGAAACGGTTTCGGGGTTGTCATCCCGTCCTTCCTTGCAGTGTTCCTTAGTCCACGCAAGAGCCTTTTCGTAAGCTTCCTTGTCGTATATGCCCTCCTCCATTCGGCGAAGAATTTCAACCTCGTCAACGGACTCAACGCGCATACCGAGATAGGACTCCATGAAATCCTGGTCAACTATAGAGCCTGCGATACCCATGCACTGAGAGCCAATCTGCAAATAGGACTTACCGCGCATAGTAGCAACCGCAACAGCCGCGCGGCCGAAACGAAGAAGCTTTTCCTTTACATCCTCGGGGATTTCGGTAATCTGATCGCGATCCTGAACCTCGTGACCGTAGATTCCGAATGCGGGAAGACCTTTCTGTGCGTGGCCTGCAAGAACTGCC
>JAZNUF010000146.1:0-9838 GCA_045592185.1 Candidatus Flemingiibacterium sp. | reverse complement strand
GGGCATATTGTAGTGGTGCATATATCTCTTGCTTGTTTCGGAGTCGATACCGTCAAGCATCTGACATTCGGAAAGAGTACCGAGAGTTGCTACTGTGAGAACCTGTGTCTGACCTCTTGTGAAAAGTCCCGAGCCATGAGTTCTTGGGAGAATTCCAACCTCGGAAGCAAGAGGACGGATCTGATCCATACGGCGTCCATCAACGCGCTTGTGCTCGGTGAGAAGCCAACGGCGAACAATTTTCTTCTGAATTTTGTATATAAGCTCGGGATACTGAACCTCAAGCTCAGGATACTCCTCGCCGAACTTTTCCATAATTTTGTCCTGAATGGGAGTCATACGCTCATCGCGGACATTTTTATCATCGGTATCGAGCGCAAACATTACGTCCTTTTCAACAAAATCAAAAATTTTGTCGAACATATCATGATCAAGCTCACCAGACTCGTAAGCAAACTTAGGCTTGCCAATCTCGGCAACAATGGAGTTTATAAACTCAACGAGCTTCTTAATTTCCTCGTGGGCAATCATGATGGCATCAAACATGGCCTCATCGGACACTTCGTTTGCACCTGCTTCAATCATAACCACCTTTTCGGCAGAAGCCGCAACGGTCAGTTGAAGGTCGCTTACAGCTCTCTGCTCAAGTGTGGGATTTATAACGGGCTTGCCGTCAATCATACCCATGAAAACTCCGCCGATAGGTCCGTTCCACGGAATATCGGAGATAGAAAGAGCGATGGATGCGCCAATCATAGCGGTGATTTCGGGAGAGCAATCGGGATCAACGCTCATTACTGTAAGCGCAAGGTTAACATCATTTCTGAGATCCTTCGGAAAAAGAGGACGAACAGGGCGGTCAATTACACGAGAGGTAAGAATAGCCTTTTCGGAGGGCTTGCCCTCGCGCTTCAAATATCCGCCGGGGATTCTGCCCACAGAGTACATCTTTTCTTCAAAGTCAACGGAAAGGGGAAGAAAGTCAATACCGTCACGGGGCTTTGCAGAAGCAGTGGCGCAGGCAAGAACCACGGTTTCGCCGTAGCGAACAAGGCATGAACCGTTTGCAAGGCCTGCCAGCTTGCCTGTTTCAACCACAAGAGGTCTGCCTGCAAGCTCGTAATTAAACACTTTAAAGTTCTCAAACATTTTTTAATCTCCTTATTTTTTGTTTTTGGAGATGTCATCGGTTCAGCACTTAAAGGCATACCCGAAAATGTCGGATACAGCTTTAAATGCTCAGCCTCGCGGCATCTCCATATAAAATTTTACCCGTCCCGAAACCGCCGAAACGATTTCGGGATGGGCGCGCTTCGCCGTCCGTATGAGCCGCGGCGAATTTTGACTGTTATTACTTACGAAGTCCGAGCTTTTCGATGATAGCTCTGTAACGCTCAATGTCCTTCTTCTGGAGGTAACCGAGAAGATTTCTTCTCTGACCTACCATCTTAAGAAGGCCTCTGTGGCTGTGATGGTCCTTGGGATTGTTCTTAAGATGAGCATTAAGGGAATTGATGCGGTTGGTGAGAATCGCAATCTGAACCTCGGGAGAACCGGTATCGGACTCGGAAAGCTTGTAGTCTGCGATAATCTGTTGTTTTACTTCTTTGGTAATCATGTTTTCACCTCATAATAAATATATAGTATTTTTGCATATTCCGCAGAACAATGCAATCGGTTGGTGACATCCGATAACTTTGTCCCCGGCAATCATACACTATAATTATAACACAATATTTTCAATTTGTAAATAGTTTTTTTAAAATATTTTCTGTTCTTTTCGGAAATACTTTGAAAAATCTATTGCAATTTTTTATGAAATGTGTTAGAATAGTGGGAGTGATAACGTGGTTACCCACCGTCACCATTCCTATACGGAATGTTACATTTATTTTTTATATAGACTTATGCGGAACTTTTTTTAAATTCTCGCGTCTATATATGTATGTCCTGCAAAACAGCCGGATACAAAACCCAAAAACGGGAAAAACAAAAGAAATTCAAAAATTGAAAGGTTAGGTATTTTAAAATGTCTAAGAAACTCATCGCACTTCTTCTCTCTGCTGCTCTTTGCGGCACTATTCTCGCATCCTGCGGAAACGACAACAGCAATGACACCGATGATTCCACAAGTAACGACACCGTTAACGAGGACACCACCGATGATACATCCGCTGACACCGAGGACACCTCCGCAGACACCGATGCTCCCGGTACCGTTACTATCGCACAGATTCATGAAGCTGTAAAGAACGCTTACGGCGAAGAATATCTCCCCAATATGCTTTTCGATGCAGAAATGTTCGCTACCAAGTACGGCGTTGAGCCCGAGTGGGTTGAAGAAATGATTGCTGAGGAGCCCATGATTTCGTTCAATGTAGATACATTCATTGTAGTTAAGCCTACCGAAGGCAACGAAGATAATGTTTTTAACGCACTTAACGATTATGCAAATATGCTAAGAGAAGGCGTTGGCCAGTACCCTGCAAACGCAGAGAAGGTAAAGGCTGTTCAGTGCTACACTAAGGGTGGCTATGTATTCTTCTATATGCTCGGCATTATTCCGGACGATCTTCTTTTCGCTGAGGGCGATCCCGATGAAATAGCAGAGCTTCAATACAATGCCGCAGTTGCTAACAACCAGAAAGCTACAGACGCTATAAATGCACTTCTCGGCGAATAATCATATTCAATAATTAAAGCCAGTGGCGGCTCTCTGTTTAGCGAGCCGCCACATCTGTAATGAAAGGACAAAATTTATCATGGTGTTCAGCAGTCTGCTGTTCTTATTTAGGTACTTGCCTATTGTTCTGATACTGTATTTTATACTCCCGAAGAAATATCGAAACGCATTACTGTTTGTGGCAAGTCTTATCTTTTACGCATGGGGTGAGCCCGTGTATGTGGTTATCATGCTGTTTTCAACCGTTGTCGACTATACCCACGGTATGCTGGTGCATCGCTTCAAGACGGCAGGAAATATGCGTGCAGCTAAACTTGCTGTCGCCTCAAGCATGATTATCAATCTTTCTATTCTGGCTTTCTTCAAGTACTCCGATTTTATCATCGGAAATATCAACACACTTTTCGGGGTGGGAATACCCCTTTTGAACCTTCCCCTCCCCATTGGTATATCTTTCTATACCTTCCAAACCATGTCCTATACCGTGGATGTTTACCGCGAAGAGGCAAAGATTCAGTCCAATATTATAAGCTTCGGCTCATATGTAGCTCTATTTCCTCAGCTTATCGCAGGTCCTATCGTTCAATATAAGACAATCGCCGAGCAGCTTGACAGCCGCCGCGAAAACTTCGATGATTTTTCCTATGGCATTTCCCGATTCATGACAGGCCTTGGGAAAAAAGTTCTCCTTGCCAACAGTGCCGGACTTATTTGGGAAGCTATCATCTACACCGAGCAGCTTGACGGTACAAGAGTATTTTCCGATATTTCATCACTCCCTGCCCTTACCGCTTGGATTGGCATACTCGCCTATACCTTCCAGATTTATTTCGACTTCTCCGGTTACTCCGATATGGCTATTGGTCTTGGCAAGATTTTGGGATTTCATTTTCTTGAGAACTTTAATTACCCATATATGTCAAAAAGCATCACCGAATTTTGGCGCCGATGGCACATATCCCTCGGCTCCTGGTTTCGTGATTACCTATACATCCCTCTTGGCGGCAACAGAAACGGTTTTTTCAAGCAAATACGCAACATTTGCATTGTATGGCTCGCTACGGGTATTTGGCACGGTGCCAGCTGGAACTTTGTCATTTGGGGAGCTTACTTCGGCGTGATTCTTATAATCGAAAAGCTGTTCCTGCTAAAGTATCTAAAAAAGGCACCGGCTGTTGTAGGCCATATTTACACATTGTTCCTTGTCGTAATAAGCTGGGTTATTTTCGCCATTGACGATATGTCCGTGGTTACACAGTATATAGGAGCTATGTTCGGCGCAGGCGGAGCGTTCCTTGATTCAAACTCTCTCTATCTTCTTACAACAAACGGACTTCTGCTTGCAATTCTCGCCATTGCTTCTACTGATCTTCCTAAGCGTCTGGCTGAGAAAACCTTGTCCACCGATTTCGGCAAGGGCACCGGCGGGCTTGTCATCAAAAATGCAGCTTTCGTTGCAATTTTTGTCATGTGTACCGCTTACATTGTTGACGCGTCATACAATCCGTTCCTTTATTTCAGATTCTAAGGAGGTAATGATATTATGAATCAAAGAAAGCAAAACATAGTAACAACCATTATCTTCTGTACGCTTATCGCCGTTATTTCAGTGGCAAGCATGGTGAATCCAGTAAAGAAATGGTCTGAACTTGAAAACCGTACCCTTGCACAGCTTCCTGCTTTTAGCTTTGAGGCTCTTTTTACCGAGGATGACGACAAAAAATGGACTATGCTTTATGAGCAGTTCGTAACCGACCAATTTGTAGGCAGGGACGGTTGGATTACCCTGAAAACCTATTCTGAAAAGCTCCTTGGTAAGAAGGACAGCGGCGGCGTTTATTTTGCCGATGATGGTTACCTCATCGAAAAGCACGAACCTTCTGATCATCAGACCGAAGCGAATATATCTGTTCTTGAAAATATGATTTCAAAGCTGTCAGACAAGTATAATCTTCATATTATGCTGGCTCCCACCGCGTCCCTTATACATGAGGACAAGCTCCCCGCCTTTGCACCCGTTTGGGATCAGGCAGGACTTATAGACAGAGTGGCAGCTATCGGAAACTTCGTTGATGTCCGCGGCGTATTGGAGGCTCATAAGGATGAATACATCTATTATCGCACAGACCACCATTGGACCTCCCTCGGAGCATATTACGCATACACCGAGCTTTGTTCATCTCTCGGAATTGAGCCTCTCCCCATCGGCGATGGCGGGCTCGCAAAACAAACCCTTTCCGATGAGTTTTTCGGAACCCTCGCGGCTAAGGTAAATCAAGGTGACAATCCCGACATTCTTGACACGTACCACACCGATTTGAAGCTTTCCGTAAACTACAATCAAGGGCAAAGAATAACCGACACCTTGTACGAGGAGAAGTACCTCAGCGAAAGAAGCAAATATTCCACGTTTTTGAATGAAAATCAGCCTTATGTGGAAATCACCACCGAAAACAAAAACGGCAAAACACTCGTTATGGTAAAGGACTCTTACTCCCACTGCATGGTTCCCATGCTTGTAAATCACTATGAACGCATAGTGCTTGTAGACTTCCGTGGTCTTAACGCAGGTTTTATTTCCTCCGTTATTCCCATGATAGAAGAAGGCGGAGAGATTAGCGATATTGTTTTTCTCTACAATGCTGAAAACTTCACCACCGAGCGCACGATCACATGGCTCGATAAGTAAAAACTGTATTCTTTAAAAAGCAGACAGCCCATTAGACCGTGGGCTGTCTGTTTTTACATTATTCTAATTTTTCCGCCGATTCAGAAGTGTATGTAACAAGTTTTTTGAAAAGTTCAACGCTTGCTTCATGAGCAGCACGGGTTTTCTTCTCACCCTTAAACTTCGCCATTGTGCTCAGCCGGCGTATACAGAGAATGGTATCTTCGGGAAGATCGTCAATTCCGTTAAAGGAATTGCCGAACTCTGTCTTTGAAAGAATTATACCGTAATCATCATAAGCAGACTGTGGAATTTCATCGAAAATTTCCGACAAAGGAAGGAATCCGTTTTCCGCGTGAACGATCTCGTACATATAGAGCGAAAGCATACAAATTATGTCATCGCCTCCGAGAATCTGCTGATAATATTCGTTCATTGACTGATTCAGAAAATCCATATTTAACGAAACACCGTTGCTGGCAGCCTCCTCCAGCTCCTCAGGAGAAAGCATAACTATGTCATCAATAGAAACCGCCACATTACCGTTGCCGTCATAATCATCGGCGACCTGCTCCATGGCATCACGCATATAGTACAAATCCTGTACCGCAATCACCTGCGGACCTGCATATAACATATGGTAATCATATTTTTCCCGTGTCAGCAGTTGATAGCTTGACACTATCACGGTAAACAAAATCACCGCTGCCGCAATGGTTTGAAATTTATAGTGGTACCAAAAATTATCAAACCATTTACCGATAGTTGAAAATTTTGCTTCTTCAACCGGCTGAAGCTTTTTATCTTCCATCAGATTCTCCTTTGTGCCGTTTTTTTTATTGTAACATAAAAGCTCCGCCTGTGCAATAGCACCGGCGGAGTTTTAACAAAAATTTTTCCTTTTATAGTACAAAGCTCTTACGGAAGTTGCGTAAGAGAAAAAGCCTCATTGGAGCAAGCGACGGGAATCGAACCCGCACCATCAGCTTGGGAAGCTGAGGTTCTGCCACTAAACTACGCTTGCATATTTATCTGACATTTTATATTATATACCAAAAGATGGAATTTGTCAATAGCATTGAACAATATTTAAGGCAGAATCGTAAAATACGGGCAATCCCTCAAGGAGTTGGCTTTAACAAGCTTCGCCTAAAGAAAATAAAATAATATGGGGAGAGGAAAATATTTTTCCAAGCCATGATTAAAACTCCCCTCACGGGTAAAAACTATTAATGAAAAATAAAAAGCATGGAGAGTGAATTTTCATGACTATTAAACGAGGAGATATTTATTACGCCGATTTAAGTCCCGTAGTCGGCTCTGAGCAGGGGGGACTGCGCCCTGTTCTTATAGTCCAAAATGATGTTGGCAATAAATACAGCCCCACTGTAATCGCCGCCGCCATCACAAGTCAAATCGGAAAAAATCGTCTGCCGACTCATATTGACGTTATCGCCGACCGTTTCGGTCTTGCCAAGGATTCGGTAATCCTCCTTGAGCAAATCCGCACCATTGACAAGCAACGGCTTAAAGAGAAAATGGGCCATCTCGATGATAGCATTATGAAAAAGGTCAATGACGCTATCGGTGTCAGTTTTGGGCTTGAAACAACTGTAATGTGACAATACATACCCGAGTCTGTGTGGCTCGGGTAATTGTTTTGTGAAAAAACAGCGAAGTCTATTGCAATTTGTACTGCTATGATGTTATAATATACTTACAGGGTAGAACCCAAGTTCTAAAGAAAAGGAACTTAGCCATGTATAAAATACTTACTGTTGACGATGAAGAAATGATTCGAAACCTTATCAGAAAATATGCTGAGTTTGAAGGGCATGAAGTAGTGGAAGCGGCAGACGGCATGAAGGCTGTGGAGCTTTGCCGTACTATGGATTTTGACATCATTCTGATGGACATTATGATGCCTGAGCTTGACGGATTTTCCGCCTGCCGTGAAATTCGAAAAATCAAGGATACGCCCATTATTATGCTGTCCGCGCGGGGCGAAGAATATGACAAAATCAACGGCTTTGAGCTTGGGATTGACGACTATGTGGTAAAGCCTTTTTCCCCAAAAGAACTTATGCTTAGAATAAACGCGGTGCTGAGGCGCGGAGGAGTAAAGAAAGCCGAAGAAAACCGCAATGAAATTGTAGAAATTGAAGGAGTCCGTGCTGACCTTACCGCAAGGCTTGTTTATATAGACAATGAACGGGTGGATATGTCCCCAAAGGAATACGACCTCTTTTTCTATATGCTGAAAAACCGCAATATTGCCCTCTCTCGTGAAAAATTAATCACGGAGGTTTGGGGCTATGACTTCTACGGTGACGACCGCACTCTTGATACACACATAAAGCTGCTTCGCCGAAGTCTTGGCAAATACTCATATCTTATTGCAACTCTCCGAGGGGTAGGTTATCGTTTTGAATCAAAATAAATTTTTCGACCGAAGCCACCTTGGGATAAGGTGGAAACTATTCGGGTACATGATGATATTTCTCTTTTTGCTTCTCGGGCTTTTATGGCTTTTTCAAGTAGTGTTTTTCGGAGAAATATACAAATTGGTGAGAATTTCCGAAACAAAAAATGCGGCAAGGCTGCTTGAAGGCAGCATAGAGCTTGAGGACTATAAGATTCTGGACATCTCCCGGGAGATATCATCCGAAAAGCAGGTATGTCTGTTGATTTTCGATGAATACGGAAACATAATAGTTACCTGTGACACCATATCCGATTGCATCATCCACAGTATGCCCGCCGGTACAATACGTATGCTTTACCAATTTGCCGAACAATCCGGCGGTGAAAAAACCACGCGCTTCAAGCTTGACGCTTTTCGCAATTTGCAATATGCGGGAGAGGATAATCCATACCATCAAAATAACCAAGACGATAACAGCACCGAGAGTATCATCTACACCAAAATCGTCCCCTCCGACACAAGAGGCCGCAATGTTGCAATAATGCTCAACGCAACCATCTCTCCGGTTGCTTCAACCGTTCGCGCCCTGCAGTCAGAGCTTGTAATCATAAGCGGCGCAATGGTTTTACTTGCCGTAATTCTCTCATTTCTCTTAGCAAAAAGAATATCAAAACCTATTGTTTCAATAACAGAAAGTGCAAAAAAATTGGCAGCCGGCAACTTTTTGGCAGAATTTAAGGCAGGCGGATACCGAGAAATTTCCGAGCTTTCCGACACAATGACTTATGCAGCCGAGGAGCTGGCGAAAACCGATAAGCTTCAAAGAGAACTTGTAGCCAATATATCCCATGATTTACGCACCCCACTTACCATGATAAAGGGCTATGCCGAGATGATGCGCGATATTCCCGATGAAAATTCGATTGATAATATTCAAGTCATAATAGGAGAAGCAGAAAGACTTTCATCCCTTGTAAATGATGTACTTGATATTTCAAGGCTTCAATCGGGAGTTCAGGAATTAAATATAACCGAATTCAATCTTACAAAGACAATCGGTGAAGTCATCGAAAGATTTACAAAACTCACCGCTACGAGCAGCCGAAAAATCCGTTTTGATTTTACCTGCCAAGCAATGGTCAAGGCAGATCGCACGAAGATTTTGCAGGTCGTCTACAACTTTATTACCAATGCGTTCAATCATTCCCCCGAAGATTCAGAGGTTGCCGTAACTCAGAAAATAATCGACAGCCCAAACGGAGTCAAACGAGTATTAATAGAGGTTGCCGACAAAGGAGATGGAATCTCTCCGGAGGACATAAGCAATATTTGGGACAGATACTACAAGGTGGATAAGCTTCATAGACGCGCTCAAGTAGGTTCGGGACTCGGACTCTCCATTGTCAAGGGAATCTTAGAGCTTCATGGGGCAGAATACGGTGTCAAAAGCGAGGTAGGCAAAGGCTCAATATTCTGGTTTATGCTTTAATTTAAAATTGTATTAAATAAAAACTGAAAGGACGCTTCGGCGCATTATAACAGCTATGCAAGAAAAGAAAATAAAATGGAAAGGCGGAGCAATGCTCTCCCCACTTCCCTGCGCTCTCGTCAGCTGCGGAAGTCTTGACAAACCCAACATCATTACCATCGGTTGGACGGGTATTCTCTCCACAAATCCGCCCAAAACCTATGTGTCCATTCGTCCCTCCCGTTACTCCTATGATATAATCAAGGAAACTCGTAAATTTATTATTAATCTTACCACGGAGGAGCTTGTTAGAGCAGCGGATTTCTGCGGAGTACGTTCAGGCAGGGATACAAACAAGTTTGAAGCCTGCAAGCTTACGCCCGTCCCGTCATTGGAGCTTGAGGACACACCTGTAATTGCCGAAAGTCCCCTTAGCCTTGAGTGCCGCGTAACCGACATTGTCCCTCTCGGCACTCACGATATGTTCATCGGTGACATAGTATGTGTAGGGGTTAATCCGAAATTTATGGACTCCGAAGGTGCTTTACACCTTGAGAGGGCAAAATTAATTGCTTATGCCCACGGCGATTACTT
>JAZNUF010000145.1:0-1688 GCA_045592185.1 Candidatus Flemingiibacterium sp. | reverse complement strand
ACAAGCATAGCTGTCATTACAAACGCCGTGAGTTTTTTCATGATTTTTCCTCCAATTTATAATTTTGTACGCCCTTATAGCGAAACAAATCAATAGCCGTGAATTTATTGTACCATAACTACAACAATTTGTCAATGATTTTTCCAACATTTATATATATCGTTGCAATCATTCTGTCGGGTCTATGTAAACCTCAACGTGTTCGAGGGAATGTACTGCCGACTCGTCCACAGCTACATTGGCAATTTCTGCGATAAGATAATTGTCGCGATGCAGCTTTTCGGGCACATCATAAGTATAAAGCTTTCCTTTTTTAGTGCGATTTTCTTTCTCTCTCATTACGCCGATAAACTCGCAGGGCTGTCCGTTGAGCTTCACAGCGGGAGCATATTTGGCATCCATAAGCGAAGAGGAGAAGCTGAAGGTCACTTTTGCGCCCTCGGGAATATCACCTATCGGTATACGAATGGTGGTACTCTCTCCGGGGTTCACCTTTTCGCCGGTAGCAACCTGATAATCGGGCTTAACCCATGCTTGATGCCATGTGTCATTAAAGGTAAGAATCACCTTGCGCGGTACGGTCATCAGTTTGTCGTAAGAACCGATGGTAGTCATAACCTGCCATACGCCCTTACCCGATTTAACCTCCAGGTGATGACGGTAATCGGCGATTCTGTTTTCCTTGCAGAAATTAACGTTGTCGAGAGAAATGAAGTTTTCCTCCATTCTCACCTTGTCTGCCCCTTGTGAGAAATAGTTGGCAGCCGCCGCCGAATAAGTTGCGATGGTGGGGTCATTGCTCTTGCCATCCCATCTCGGACCAATGGAAATTCCTACGTTGGGACCGATTTCAACACCATAGGGTGCCATAAGCGCTTTCCATGTTCTGACGGGTACAGCCGTATCGCATCCGCAGCGTGCGCCGGGATACAGAATATCGATAAGTCCCTCGGAGGCCCATGTCATAACATCAAAGCCGTGGTCGTAGCAGGTTTCGATATCCGCAGGTACTGTTGCCGCAAGAAGAATTTCATGACCGTATTTCTTCTCATACTTTTCAACAACCTTGTTGATTTGACGCATGAATTCGTTCATGATTTCGAGCCCGTTATATTCACCGCCGTAATGGAACAGCCACGCTTCCATGAGGAAGTGGAGCTCAAAGCCGTCAACGTCATATCGGTCAAGAGCCTCTTCAAAAAGGGCAAGATAACGCTCGCGCACCTCGGGAAGTGTGTAGTTCGGGCAGTTGTGCCAATATTTCAAAAGGCCCGTAACATTACTCGGGTACTGTACTCGGCGAATTTGGGGATTTTTGTGGAAATAGTCGGAAATAAGCCAACAGGTTTCAAACTGAATTCCGTGAGCATCTCCCATTCGCATCATAATCCAGGGTCTTATGCCGATTTCCCGGAGAGCTTTAATGAATATTTTAAAGTAGTCGAGCCCCATAACGTTAAAGTGCTCATAAAAGCCCTTGGGGCGAGGTTCGTTTGAATAGTCAACGGGTTTTCCGTTTTCTACCTTCTGCAGGTATTTATCTCCCAAGTATTCCCCCCACGCCTTGGATGGGAAAGAAGCGAGAGTGTTGTTTATTGTCATACTATAGTCTGTAACCATAGTATCTTTGAACTGCTTTATCCAGGCAATAAGCTCCACTTCCGTTGCCTTTCCGGGAACGAAGGAAT
>JAZNUF010000144.1:0-3073 GCA_045592185.1 Candidatus Flemingiibacterium sp. | reverse complement strand
AAGCATTAATGGCTTCAGTGGCAGAAACATTAGGCTCAAGGGTGAGAATATATGGAGTAAGACGATATGAATATGTCTTAATAACAACCAAAACAATTCCGGCAATAGCCGCAAGACCAAACAAAAACGCTACAAGTATGCCTACGATTATATCAGCGAGTCTGCTTACAGAAAAGTATCCGAAAGCAATATATGCAATATTTTCAAAGCAGGAAATCAAAGTTGGGATAGCAATAAGGCTCAGTGAAATAGGTATAAGGGACCAAATAAATACCCAAAGATTCATCCATGCCATGCCGCCGATAACTCTTTTCGCGGTTGGCATATCTTTAATACATTGGAACAAGTCGGCAGCCTTTGGAGTTTCACCTCGGTACCCTTGTAAAAAGATAACTGTCATCGCAGTCGTGATAGAAAGATTGATGGCTAAAGAAACGCCAAGAACAGCGCCGAAAAGTATAGAGAAAGCAAAGTTTAGAAAAACTGCTAAAAGTGAGATTCCCCACAAACGAAAAGGCTTTTTCAAAACTACATTAAAGGCTTTACGATAAATTGATAGTAACATAACAGAAGTTCCTTTCTAAAAAAGAGGTTGTATTACCGTGACAGAGTCCATACTCAAAATTCGAGTATACGCGACTTTATCTACTTTTATT
The DNA here is from genome assembly GCA_045592185.1 of Candidatus Flemingiibacterium sp. Classification (GTDB taxonomy): domain Bacteria; phylum Bacillota; class Clostridia; order Oscillospirales; family CAG-272; genus Flemingiibacterium. The sequence goes on along the minus strand of JAZNUF010000144.1, from coordinate 2,417 downwards.
TTATCATATATACGAGATATTGTCAATGGTTTATGAAAGAGCTGTTAAGAAAATGTTTATAAATAAAAAACAACACCAAAGTCAACTATGACATAGGTGTTGTTAGTTTGGATAGTTTCTATTTCGTAAGCGGTTCTGCTGCGCGGGCAAGAATACCGTGCATATGGGCAATAGCTATTCCGTAATTTGTCATCGGAATTTTTACCGCCGCTGCCGCAGCGTATCTTCGGGATATTTCGCGCTGATTCAGCATACATCCGCCGCAGTGTATTACCATCTTGAATGGAGATAAATCCTCAGGAAATTCTCCTCCCGAGGTAAAAACAAACGTAGGCTCTGCACTCGTATGCTTGCGAATCCATGCAGGCAACTTTACAGTACCGATATCCTCGCATTGCCTATGATGTGTACACCCCTCGGAAATAAGGATTTTATCCCCGTCCTTGATAGAATCAAGAGCTTTGGCGCCCTTGACCGCTTCTGCGAAATTACCTTTGTATCTTGCCATTAACATGGAGAAAGAGGTAAGCGGAATACTTTCCGGAACAATCTTTGATACCATACCGAAAACCTGAGAATCGGTAATTACAATACTTGGCAATACTTTTGAAAGTGCAGCTTCAAGCTCACTTTCGCGGCAAACTACAGGTATTGCCCCACCCTCAAGCAAATCCCGGATAACTTGTTGTTGAGGGAGAATAAGCCGTCCCTTGGGCGCAGAGGCGTCAATGGGGGTGACAAGAACTACAATATCTCCCGGAGCCACAAGGTCACGTACAAGCGGAATTTCCGCCTGAGGCTTCCCAAAAGCAGCGAGCTTATTCTTTAATTCTTCTATTCCCTCACCGGTTATGGCACTTACATAAAGCTTCCCGTCCTCAGCTTTTTTTAAATCAGCCTTATTGTAAACAGTAAGATACGGTATATTCTTCTCGGATATAAGCTTTATAAGATTCTTTTCTTCTTCGCCCATGCCGAGGGAGCTGTCAATCACAACAATGGCAATATCTGTCTTGTTTAATACTCCGTAGGTCTTTTCGATTCTGCGTTCACCAAGCTCTCCGACATCATCAAGTCCCGCCGTGTCAGTTATAACAACGGGACCTAAAGGAAGAAGCTCCATAGCCTTTGAAACGGGATCGGTGGTAGTTCCGGCAGTGTCCGACACAATGGATAAGGCTTGCCCGGTCATGGCATTTATCAGCGCGGATTTACCGGCGTTTCGCCTGCCGAATATACCAATGTGTATACGCTCCCCCGATGGAGTTTCGTTAAGATTAGCCATTTTGTTTCCCTTTCGTAAAATCAGAAGCGGAAATCACGTTTTCCGTTTCTTATATCCTTAAGCCGTTGGATGACTATGGAGCGTACCTTTTCGTTTGGTATGTTTGCAAGCTCCCTTAAAATTAAGTCAGTACCGACAACACGGGTATCCAGCGAAGCATAGTCCATAAGGTATTCCTTTAAGGTGAGAAGCGCATTGGGGTGACAGCAGTTTTGAATCTGCTTGTTCTTGCAAAGCTCCATGAAACGATCCCCTGTTCGTCCCTCACGGTAGCACGCCGTACAGAAGCTGGGAATGTAACCGAGCTTAATAAGCCAATTTACAACCTCATCAAGTGTACGGTTGTCTGATACATCAAATTGCGCAGAGCTTTCATCCTCCGGCTCAGACTCAGCATATCCGCCTACACTTGTGCGAGATGCTCCAGAAATTTGAGAAACACCGAGAGAAATTACCTTTTCGCGTACTTCCTTAGATTCGCGGGTAGATATAATCATACCCGTGTAAGGTACGGAAATACGAATCAGTGCGCAAATCTTGGCAAAAATTTCATCAGAAATGGAATTGTCAAAAGCAGAAGGGTCTATATCCTGGGCTTTTTTGATTCTGGGCACTGAAATCGTATGAGGACCAACGCCGTGAACTGCCTCAAGATGCTCGGCGTGCATGAGAAGTCCCGCAAACTCATATCGGTAAAGCTCAAGCCCAAAAAGTACGCCAAGTCCCACGTCATCAATACCGCCCTCCATAGCACGGTCCATTGCCTCGGTGTGATAAGCATAGTCGTGCTTCGGTCCGGTGGGATGAAGCTTTTCGTAGCTTTCCTTGTGATAGGTTTCCTGAAAAAGAATGTACGTGCCGATTCCGGCGTCACGGAGCTTACGGTAATTTTCCACGGTGGTTGCGGCTATATTCACATTGACACGGCGGATAGCTCCGTTCTTGTGCTTGATGCTGTAGATAGTGTCGATGCACTCAAGAATATACTCGATAGGATTGTTTACGGGATCCTCGCCTGCCTCGATGGCAAGACGCTTGTGTCCCATATCCTGCAGGGCGATAACCTCTTTTTCGATCTCCTCCTGGGTGAGCTTCTTTCTGGTGATGCACTTGTTCTTGAGGTGATAGGGGC
>JAZNUF010000143.1:0-3217 GCA_045592185.1 Candidatus Flemingiibacterium sp. | reverse complement strand
TGCCAATTCCGCCACTCCGGCATTCCCTAACCCATTTCCAACGGTTAATGGAACAGCTATAAAGAGTACCTTCTCATAAACTGCCATTATATTATACCACACCTATTTGTCTTTGTCAATAGGTTTCGCAAAATTCCCAATTTTTTCTTGATAATAGGATTTATATTGAAAAATATTATTTGTTTTCACAAATTTCTTTTCAAATATATGGACAATCGCAAAAAAATATGATACAATAATTCTGAAAGATAATTGTAAAACCTTGAAAGGAAACACACTATGACAACCTATCTTGAAAAAATTCATGCAAAAAAAGCATTCATATGCGATATGGATGGTGTTATATATCATGGCAACAAACTTCTTCCGGGAGCCGGTGATTTTACCAAGTGGCTTGCCGATAACAATAAAGACTTTCTATTCTTGACAAATTCCAGCGAGCGTGCCCCCCGCGAGCTTGCTCAAAAGCTCGGACGAATGGGACTTGACATCAGCGAGGACCATTTTTACACCTCCGCGCTTGCCACTGCATCTTTTCTTGCATCCCAGTGCCCCGGCGGAAGCGTTTACGTTATCGGAGAGCCGGGTCTTGTGAATGCTCTTTATGTCGCTGGGCTATCCATGAACGACTACAACCCCGATTATGTTGTTTTCGGCGAAACTCGCGCCCTCTCCTATGAAAAAATCGAAAGAGCTGTTGAGCTTGTCCTAAAAGGCGCAAAGCTTATCGGCACTAATTCCGATGTTACGGCTCCCGGCGAACGCGGCATAGTTCCTGCCTGCTCCGCTCTCATCTCTCCTATTGAGCTTGCAACCAACCGCAAGGCCTACTATATAGGAAAGCCCAATCCCCTAATCATGCGTCACGCCATAAAGAAGCTCGGCTGTCACCACGATGAAGCGGCGATTATCGGAGACCGTATGGACACCGATATCATAGCCGGCATCGAAAGTGAGCTTGATACAGTTCTTGTTTTATCGGGCGTTACTGACCTGCATACCATGCAGAATTTCCCTTACCGTCCCATGTATATTTTGAACGGAGTTGGAGATTTACCGCAAAACGAAGTCACTGTCGGTGAATAAGTACCTAAAAAGCTGTTGCAAAAATTTGCAACAGCTTTTTTTACACTTTTGGTACTACAACATCTTCTCTCAGTGCCAAATCCACACTGTTGAAGAAATGGTTCTCCCCAAGCTCATCATACAGTCCACTCTGACGGAAAATTTTTTCAACCCCAACGTCAAGAGCACAAAACATCGTATATACACCCTCGCTTCTCCACTGACGAACTATTGCCGATATCACTTCAATGGAAGTAATATCCACATCTGGAACACCACGCATGGAAATTATCATCACAGGGTTTGTCGGCAGTTCACGAAGCTTTCGTGCAAGCCTATTTATGTTTCCGAAAAAAACATTTCCGTTTATGTACACAACTAAACTATCCTCATGTCCTGCACCTACACCGCCCTTGCCGGTCATTCGGTTTTCATCCACCGAAGAGGCAGAAACATGAATATGAGCAGCGCTTTTTGCAAATGCTGCCAATGCACAGATAATGCCTGCAATCATCGCCACAGTAAGATCGAAAAAAACGGTAACAAGCATGGTTGCAATATACTGAATTATCGCACCCGTAAATTTTCGGCTGAACATATATTTAATATTAACCCAATCATTCATTCGCCAAGCGGATATAATCAGCACGCCGCCGAGAGCCGACATGGGAATAAAGGAAATTATAGGGCCAAGGAAAAACATAGCCGCAAGCATCCACAATGCATGGAAAATTCCCGTCATCCTCGTCTGTGAGCCGGAACGAATTGCCACGCTGGTACGCGCCAAGGCTGCTGTAGCAGGTACACCGCCGAAAAAGGGAATAATCATATTCCCAACGCCCTGTGCCACAAGTTCAACATCCGCATCAAAAGGCTCTTTTTTCATATCGGATGCCGAAGAGGCACAAAGCAGAGTTTCAATTATACAAAGGGCAGCAACGGTGATGGAAGAAGGTAACAGCTCCAAAATCATAGATGGCGAAACCTTAGAAAAGTCAAGTCGATTATCAAGGAAAAGCTGTTTTGGGATATCCCCTACGGTATCCACGCCGTCAAAGTTAAAAATCAGGTAGACCGCTGCCGCAACAATGATTCCGACTAAAGACGATGGTATTATCCCATTCCACTTTTTCGGCCATAATAGCATAACCGCCACCACAATAAGTCCAAGTAACAATGTAAAAAGGTGAGGATTAAAGCCGATTTCACCGTAAGACAACAGTTTCTCTATAGGAGAGTTTCCTACTGAGGTCGTGCCAAAAAAAGAGTCAATTTGTCCGAGGATAATGATAAGTGAAATTCCCGATGTAAAGCCTGTAATAACAGGTCTTGGAATCAATTCAACAAATTTACCTAACCTGAAAACGCCGCACAGTACTCGGATTATGCCCGCCACGAAGCAAACAAGGAAAATCCCGTTAGAACCATGGGAAGCAAGAACGGCGAAAAGCACCACCGTCATAGTACCCGTAGGGCCGGAAATCTGATAGGAGGCTCCCGACAACGCGCCAATTATAAGGCTGGCTATAATGGCGGTAATCAACCCTGCCGCGGCGTCAGCGCCGCTAGATACACCAAAAGCCAACGCAAGGGGCAAAGATACTGCAGTAACAGTAAGTCCCGCAAGCAAGTCCTTAACAAGTTTTGAGGCGTTATAACCGCTGAACTCTCTATGAAGTATTTTTATATAGTTTTTTATCATGATTAACCTCTTAAGACTTATATGCCATTTCTCGCAGAACGTATCGCCAGCGAATAAATTAAGATATTACGATAAATATTATACACTACATCCCCATCTTCTGTCAACCTATGCAGATATTTTTAGACAAAATGATAGCTATTCTCAGTCTGACCTGGCCGCACTTTATAAACAAACACATAAAAATCCTGCGGTACAAAAAATTATCAAAACCACTTGACAAGACCTCGTAGGTGTGATATAATATATGGGTATTCGGGCAATAGCTCGGGTGCAATGAGCCACTAGCTCAGTTGGCAGAGCATTTGACTTTTAATCAAAGGGTCTGGAGTTCGAATCTCCAGTGGCTCACCATAGCAGTATTATCCGAACTTTTTATGTTTGCGGTAATAATAAAGCTCCGTAGTAGGTAACACCTTCTGCGGAGCTTCGCTTTTTGCCTCAACGCAA
>JAZNUF010000142.1:0-2028 GCA_045592185.1 Candidatus Flemingiibacterium sp. | reverse complement strand
ATGAACAACAGGTGAAGGAGTTTGAAATTGACAGTGACAATAAGCTGACTATTATAACTCATGATAACTCGGTTCTTACCTTTAAGCTTCGCAGTCTTGATTTGTTTATGGATCAGTTCCTTGATACCATTACGAATCAGCATCGCGAGGGAATTATTACAAGCTATAATATAGCTGAGCCTACGGAAATCCCATGGTGGATAAGCTTAATGCCATACATCATCATAATTGTGATATTCGTGGTGCTTTGGTTCTTTGTTATCAATCAGGTTTCCGGAGGCAAGGGCGGCAAGGTCGCTAATTTCGGCAAGGCGAGGGCTAAGCTCGGAGCAGACGAAAAGAAAAAGGTTTTCTTTAAGGATGTGGCAGGTGCTGACGAGGAAAAGGAAGAGCTTCAAGAGGTTGTTGAATTTCTTAAGGCTCCGACAAAATTCACAAAGCTTGGGGCACATATCCCTCACGGTGTTCTCCTTGTAGGACCTCCCGGTACCGGTAAAACCCTGCTTGCCAAAGCTGTTGCAGGAGAGGCAGGTGTACCTTTTTATTCAATTTCCGGTTCGGATTTTGTTGAGATGTATGTAGGTGTCGGAGCATCCCGTGTTCGCGATTTGTTTGATACCGCAAAGAAAAATCCGGCAAGCATCATATTTATAGATGAGATTGACGCCGTTGGACGTCACCGCGGTGCGGGCCTTGGCGGAGGTCACGATGAGCGTGAGCAGACCCTTAATCAGCTGCTTGTGGAGATGGACGGCTTTGGCGGAAACGATGGCGTAATCGTCATGGCGGCGACAAACCGACCCGATATACTCGACCCTGCGCTTCTTCGTCCGGGACGTTTTGACCGACAGATTACAGTCAACTATCCCGATGTTAAGGGAAGAGAAGAAATCCTCAAGGTTCACGCAAAGGGAAAACCCTTTGAAGACAATGTTGACCTTGCTACTGTAGCAAAAACCACCGTAGGCTTTACGGGCGCAGACCTCGAAAATCTCCTTAATGAAGCGGCACTTCTTGCGGCACGCAAGAATAAGAGCCTGATCGGAATGAGGGACCTGGAGGAAGCTATGATAAAGGTAGTTGTCGGTCCTAACAAAAAGTCTAAGGTTGTGAACGACAAAGATAAGCGTATAACCGCTTATCATGAGGCAGGTCATGCTATCGTTATGAAGCTGCTTCAGCCCAACACTTCCGTTCACCAGATTTCCATTATACCTGCAGGACGGGCGGCGGGATATACTCTCCCTCTTCCTATTGAGGACCGTTCTCATATGTCAAAAAGTGATATGGAGAATGAAATTGTTTCTCTGCTTGGCGGAAGGGTTGCGGAAAAGTTGATTATCGGCGACATTTGTACCGGTGCTTCAAACGATATTCAGCGAGCTACGGGAATCGCACGCAACATGGTTACGAAGTATGGTATGAGCGATACTCTCGGACCCATTGTTTACGGCTCGGAGCATAACAGCGATGAGGTTTTCCTGGGCCGCGATTTCAACACCGCGCGCAACTATTCGGAAGATACGGCAACTCTTATTGATAACGAAATCAAGAGAATTATCAGCGAGGCTTACGACACGGCTATGCGTGTTCTCAGCGAGAATATTGATAAGCTTCATTTCATTGCCGAGTTCTTAATGAAGAACGAAGTTATGGACGAGGAGCAGTTTAACGCCGCGATGGAGGGTAGCCCCACTATTGCCGAGCTTGAAGAAATGGCTGAGGAGAAAAAGCGCAGAAGCGAAACTGAAAACCGTACCAGAGCTGAAGAATATGAAGCCAAAGAAAAGGAATCGGCAAGCGAAAATTCCGAAGATAATCCGGATGACAACGATGACGATAGACCGATACTGAAGAATTAGTATTCTATTACGCTCTCTCGGCATTGTCGGGAGAGCGTTCTCGCAAAAGGATAATATTTTAAAGGAGATAACAGTTATGAACACACAAATTAAAAAATCCCGTGTAGTGGCAACAGGATCTTCCCTCGGAGGAGAGCTTATTTCCTATAAGCTTGATGGGAAAGAG
>JAZNUF010000141.1:0-8722 GCA_045592185.1 Candidatus Flemingiibacterium sp. | reverse complement strand
ATATCTTACACATTCTTTATAGATATCCTCTGCGCGTTCAGAATCATAAAGCTCATCGTTTTCGGGATAGGAGAGTGCAATACCCGTTTCCAAACAGTGCATAAGAAGAATTGTATTGTTGGGATATAGCTTCAATCCTTCTTTTACAGCAAGATACTTCTTAAAAAGACTTTCAGAGGTAAGTGGGCGCGAAAGAAGAGCTTGAGCGTTATTGACTATTTTCCATACTTCTTCCGTATCATTTGTCCCAAATGTTCCGAACAACACGTCTGTACTCACGCCAAACACATGCGCTATTGGTACGACTTGCGAGATGTCGGGCATTCCGGTATCATTTTCCCATTTTGAAACAGCTTGAAAAGTAACGCCAAGCTGTTCGGCGAGATCTTCTTGTGTAAGACTTCTTTCTTTACGTAATCGGCGTATGATCTGCCCCATTGTTTCTTTCATAATCGAACCTCCTTGTTGAGTATTTGATTTGTGCTTATATTATCGCATACTATTTGCACAAAAAGAAGCGACTTAAAAACGAGTTCAATTCAACTTTGCGTTGAGTTTATCATATCATAAATAATAACAAAAAGAAAGAATACGGAATACCTCTTTTGAGATATACCGTATTCTTGCAAAACTGTCCTTTAGCACCCGAGGCTAAAGCAAGACGGCTTTTTTGTTATGCGCAGGGGTCGGGAATCATGTCAACGACTCGCTCGTCAAAAATCACAGGATGCTTCTCGGTAAGTTTCGCTGAAAAATCCGAGAGCCGGTCAGAAATTATAGCATCGGAAGCATCTGCCTGCCAAGCTATGAGCCCTTCTCCTGCAAAATATACAATGTGCCAGCCTAAATCGCTCTCCACAAGAGAAAGCTCTCCCGCCTTGCGGTCTTCGTCAAAGCACCATTTGTCAAATGCCTCTAATGTATACCCGGGCTTTATGTTTTCACACTTGCCGCCACTGTAATAGGTTGATACGTCCTCGGAATACTCAAGGGCAAAAATCCCAAGAAGCTCTTCCGGGTTATCGCTTTCCCTAAGCTTACACATAATCTCCTCCGCCATCGCTTTAGCCTTATCTCTACCGCCATAACGCTCATCCGAAAAAAGAATATGACTTACGTTAACCGTACGGCTCTTATCAAGATAGGCAGGTGTAATTAAAAAATACACCGTATAGCTTTGGGTTTCCTCATCGTGGAGTGTTAGAGCACTTCCCTTTTCAGCCGAGAAAAGCCATTCTGAAAGCTCATCTCCTTCTCTGCATAGAGCACCGGCGCATAAGAGATTATACATTTCCCCGTCAATCTCCTCCTGAGTGATTGACGGATTTTTCATTATTAAAACCTTACTTACCGCATCTTTAAATTCCGACTCGGTTGCCGCATCAGCAACCATCCGAACAAGCTCCTCAGCCTCGCTTTTTGTAATATTGCCACTTGACTGTGCGGACTCCTCTATATAGTAAACGCTGAAGGAATAATAATCCGCCTTCGAAAGCTCTTTGGGATTCTCGGCATAATATTCGAAAATTTCCTCGGCTGTGGGCGTAAATTCCTTTTCCTTAATCAAACTGTATTTGTACGATAGAGCCTCTATAAGCTTCACATTGTATATGTCGGCGGTGCTCACACCCTTGCCGCAAAGCTTGGGATTCACACTCTCAGCACGTCCCATTACAGCGGATTTCTCATCAGCGGTGAGAAAAATTTCATTTTCTATTGCCTCATCATAAAAAGCAAGAAGCTTCGTCAGACCGCTTTTCGCCCTTTCAATAAAATATTCAAACCAACTTTGGTCTTCGGTAACGAACTGACTTGTCAAAGGGCGTGAGGTATCAAGTCCGTAGTAGGACACATAGCTTCCATAGTAATCCACAAAGGCATTGTAAATATCGTTAAAATAATAATTCAGCATCCCGCCGTCTATCTCTGTGTTTTGTGTTGAAGCGGCAATCTCACAGCGCAAATATTCTCCCTTATCAAGCCTGTTTGTATAAATACAGAATCCAATCAGTATCGCCGCCAATGTCGCCGCTATAACCGAAACTGTCACAATCGCCGTCACTTTTCTGACCTTGCGTTTTTTTGCCTTATATAATTCAAGCTCCTCATTTACAGCTGTCTTGTCCTTATTGCCTTTTGCCATATCGAAATCATCCTTCTCTCAGACTTTAATTTCATACTATCATATTTTTGTGGGCTGTGATTGAACATTACGTGAAATTTATTTGACTTTTAATCCCTCTACCGGAATACCCCAAAAAAATCAGAGTAATAATATTATTGTAACAGAAAACCATGAAAAGCGAGGTTTTCCATGGAAAAGAAAAAACGGTTTATTGTCTCCGCCGCCTACTATTCCTTGATTGCGGCAATCGTGTATCTTTTATTAAAATACGCCCTTTCCATCGTTGCACCTTTTGTCATCGGTTTCGGGGTAGCGGCAATTTTGAATCCCTTAGTTCGAAAATTAAGCTGTAAATTTCATATGAAGCGTAAAGCTGCCGCCTTGTTTATTCTCTTGATTTTTTACGCCGCTATAGGAACTGCGCTGAGTGTTATCATCGTGCGTACCTCTGTTTGGATTGGTCAGTTTTCAAAGAATCTTCCCGAACTTTACGGCGACAAATTGGAGCCTATGATAGTTGACGCCCTTGACAGCGTACGTCAGATGATTGCTCAGTTTAACGGCTCATCCGAAAGTGTCACAGAGGGAGTAGCGGGACTTTTCGATTATTTAAAAAGCTCCCTTGCCACAATGGTGTCAAATATATCCGTAGGGGCTCTTCGGTGGATTTCCGGTTTTGCCGCCGCCATTCCGGAATTTATGGTGGAGCTGCTCTTTTCCGTAATTTCCAGCTTCTTTTTTATAATGGATTTTGAGGGGCTCATAAGTATTATAAAATCCCGACTGCCAAAGAAAGCGGTCAGGATTTTATTTGGACTTCGTAAACATTTTACGGGTACGGTATTTAAATATTTTCGCTCCTATACCCTCATAATGCTCATTACCTTTTCCGAGCTTTTTTTCGGTCTGAGCCTTATAGGCATAAGAAATGCCTTTTTCTTTGCCCTTATTATCGCCCTGCTCGATATGCTTCCCGTTATCGGTACGGGAGTCCTGCTGCTGCCGTGGGCCGCAGTGGAATTAATCAATCATAACACGGGAATCGGAGTCGGTCTGATTGTCCTATGGGCGATAATTCTTATCGTGCGCAATATCATTGAACCAAAAATTGTTGGAGGTCAAGTGGGGCTTAATCCTTTGGCAACCCTTTTTACCATGTTTGTAGGGACAAAGCTTTTCGGATTTTTCGGTTTGTTTCTTGCGCCCATATGTTTATCCGTGGGAATATCCGTTTATAAGGAGCAGAAAAATCATTCCGAATCAGCATAGCAGGGGTTGTCAATTCGCTCAACGCTTTTGTTCCCCGCCAAATCTGTAGCTTCTATGTAAATATACTTCCCCCACAGTAAGCTTATATAAAAGAGCCCGTCATCCTTTTGTACAGCATTATTAAATTCGCTGTCAAAAACCGAAATAGACTTTATTCCCATGGCATCTGTTGCCCTCACATTTAAAAAGGTACTCATGCCACGTATTTCCGCTGAAGAAATAATTTCCGGAGGACTGTTGTCAATATGCAGCTTGTATGAGAAGCTTTTCTCTGAATCCGAGGATACTCTTTTGTAGCTTACAATAATGTCGTATTCCCCGTCCCCGTATACGTATGCGTGGTTGTTCTCGTCTCTGCCGTTCCAAATTTTAATGTTCGGCGACACCAAAGAGTTGGTGTTCGCGCTGACATAACTTCTCGTAAGATTATGGTACATTTTTTCGGAAACCACCATGCCCTCGGCATTTTTTACGGTTACGGTAAGCTCTTCTAAGCTGCGTTTTAGTCCCAGATTAAGCATGATATCGCCCTTTGGATTTTGCTTCGAGGAAAAAATAATTTGTGAGTCATCGTACACGGCACCATCTTCCCCTGCAAATTCCCCGAGTATTGTACGATACGGAGTTCCGTCCGAAGAAGGTTCATAGCAGTAAAGATAGCTGTAATCGTATATGGACTGTATATCCCCGAATATGTCAGAATCCAAGGCTTCCGCTTTCCCAAAATTTCCGTGAAAGGCAGTAAAAGGCAAGGAAGCTGTACATTCGCCATCATAAAGCCGCATAAACCCTTCTATGAAGAAGCCGTTTTCAAATTTCTGCGTGTAATCCCTAAAGGTATCGTCATAAACGTACACTTTTACACGAAAGCGTTGACTTTCCCCACCCTTTAGGGTAAAAGTATACGGCGAATACCCCTCAGCCACCGAATTAAGCTGATAGTTTGAGTCACCAAGGAGTATGCCTGCGTCATCAAACAATTCGTATGTGGTCATGAAATAAAGCTCTTCATCCGGGGAAGCACCGAACCGTTCCCACAGCGCACCGCCGGAAGTATGGTTGTCAAGCTCACCGTAGCTGTACACCTCGTAACCGTCAGAGCCCACAAAGCCATCAAGGGTACAAGCCTTCGGCGTATGGGACAAGTTCGTGGCGGTTAATTCAAATTCGATTATTCGCCGTCCCCCATCCCCAAGCTCGGCTTTATAACTGCCCTCCGAGGTTAAAACAAGGTGATTGCTTAGCGCCCCTTCAAGGGTTGCAGCACCGCCGCCCTGAACCCTCGGAGAATAGGGTGCACCCGTAGCATGGAGCATAATTTCAGCGGAATTGACAAGCAATGTTCGTACCGCATTCATCATTTCAAAGTCCGTTAAATCACCATTTTTAGATGCCAGGTATTCCTTGATTACCGCGCACATTCCCGCAACTCTTGCAGCTGCGGCAGTTGTGGAGCTGATGGTTGAATATCCCCCGTCTATATAGGCACATTTCACAGAGCTTCCGTAGGTGATAACATCGGGCTTTATGCCCAATCTGACCGTTGTGCCATAGGCGGAAAAGGCTGAAATCTTCGGTGTTTCGCGAATTACGGTTTTATAGCTTTTTCCCGTCTTTACATATATATTTTTCTCCTCGGAGTTTTGCAGATGAGAAAGAGAATCATGCTGTATAATAATAACCGGAACCGGTGTGTCGGTAAGGTCTAAATTAGTTTCGAGGGCAAGGTGCTGATTTCCGAGGGTATCAACTACAATAACTCCTATTGCCCCTGCCTCTGCCGCATTTTGTGCCTTTTGAACAAAAGATATCTCTCCTCGATTCAAAACAAGCAGCTTGCCCGTTAAATCTCCGAGAGCACTAATCTCCTCTCTCGTGCCGATACCGTCACATACCACATATTCAAGTGTTTTTCCATCGAAATGCTCACCGAAGGTCTGTCGCTTTCCTTGAATGTCGTAAAAATAGTTTGAGTCCCCATAAGGAATCTCCGTGCCATCCGAAAGAGTGAAGCAATCTGACAGAATTTCATTATTTTCTGCACTGCCCACACTGATAACCTTGGGACTGCTTGAAGGATATGCTACCGTTCCTACATCGGGGGAGTCCGTAATAACGCTGTAAATTCCCTCCTCCTTATGAAAAACGCTTTCCTTGCCGTACTTGACAATATCTCCGGCTCCGCTGACAATTATGACACCCTTTTCCCAGGCATTGTCAATAGCAAGCTCCAAATATTCATACGCCGAGGATTCAAACCCGCCGATGTCACAAACGGAAATGCAAATCACATGCGCCCCAAGTATAACGGCATCGTTTATGGCATCAGCCATTGCTTTATAACTAACTCCGCCCAACTCATCGGAATAAATCTTCATAGCGAAAATCTGAGCCTCCGGCGCAACACCACGAGCAACGGCGACAGAATTACCGTAAAGGGAATCTGTTCCTGCCGCTATTGATATCATAGCCGTGCCATGGGGAGAAAATACATTCTGGGAAACGTCCCTATCGCCGTCACCGTAGTCGTAGGCAAAGGGGATTTTTTCGCTGACATATACGGAAGCAGCTTCAGAGTCATCAGATGCCATCTCCTTTAATTCTGCATATGCCGAAGTTTTTTCAAGCAATGAGTCGGATACTTCTTTTGTGATTCTCGGTGTATCATCGGTCAAAATGAAGCTTTCGTGCTCCAGAGTGAAGCCTCGGTCAAGTATAGCGATGCACATATCCTCGCCGCGGAAAGTATCTTCTTCGGGAAATTCGGTGTTTTCATTAGCGGACAGATATATAGGCTGCATCAGCATGGCGCACAAAAGCAGCGCCGATTGTATACGTCTTATCTTCATGTTACATTTTCCTTTCCGAGAAATTAACCTCTGCCTCTCAAATGGTTAAGGGGTATTTTTCCTATCAAAACATTGTAGGCACTGTCAATTATATCATAGTACAGCACATCTCCCGAATAGTCGGAAATATCAAACTCGGCAGTATCGGAAGCCGTATATTTTAAATAAGCTCCCTCTCTGTCACTTTCGTAAATGCTGATACAGAATATTTCATTGTCGTCCTCGGCACTTATGAAAAGATTATCTCCTCTCAAAACAATACTGCTTACCGTGGGCATAGCCGTATCAATAGTCACGGGGTATGTAAGCTCCTGTACGGCGTTCCCCTCGTAATCAAGGGTATATTCAAAACTCACCCTATAAACGCCGTCAGGCAGGAAGTAGTTTTCATATATTCCGTCATTTCCCGTCCAATAAAATATAAAGTGCTTGAGTCCGTCTGTGCTTTTTGACTTGTAGATATACTTTTCTAAAGTGCTGTCAATGATACGGTTGCCCTCGTAATCGGTCACCGTCATTCTCGCGGCGGTACTATTGCGAAGTTGGGGCGCACAAAAATATATCCCGTCCGCATATCCGTCACCGTTTGGAGAAAAGGCAATGGTATCGGCATAAACCGTCATATCCTTTTCAAATATGTTGTGTCCTGCCAAAACATACTCATTATCGGCAAGGGGCACGTAAAATCCCGTACCGCCAAAAATCGTACTCTCCGAAGTATAAGCATCCCCGTCCACCATAGGAGCTTTTGTCCAAGAACCAACATATCCCATATAGGGCATGGAAATCACAAAATTGTCCGCCTCAGCAATCACAAATCCTTCGGCAAAATATCCGTTAGTGAATACCCGACTAAGCTTTTCGCTGTAATCCGCGTCAAGCTTTATTTCTATGGCGATATCCCTAACCTCCCCTGCTTCAAGGGTTATATGTAGCGGTGAGTAATCTTCAGCGTACCTGTTTAAATTTCCGCTGTCGGCGACTTTGACTCGTGAATATACATCCGCCTCCGCCGTTAGGCTGTTATAATAGGCTTTCTTGCCGCCCACTTTAAGCTCCGTATAGCCATCAGTGGTAAGGGTTACACCCATTGAAATAGAAATAGGCTCGTCAGAAGTGTTTTCAAGGGTAACTTCAAAATTTATATAATCGGAAATTCCGTCATAAAGCTCCCCTTTGGCAAGTCCGTTTTCTTTGTACGTAAGCTTTACGGACTGATTCAGCATTGCGCTCAAATTAGCAACACCGGCTCCTTGCACCCTTGGCGAATATTCAACTCCGTTTGACTGAATCACGAGAGAAGCGTTGTTCATGAGGGAAATTTTCAGCTCCTTCGCTCTTTCAGCTCGGTCGGTAATTCCGTCAAGCATAGACTTTTCCACCATCAAAGCAAGTATTCCCGATATATGCGGGGAAGCCATTGATGTACCCGACATTCCGCCATAGGAATTACCCGACATCGTACTGAAAACTCCTCCGCCAACGGCACAGATATCGGGCTTAAGGGTTAATGAAGGTGTGGCACCGTAGGAGGAAAAGCTTGATATAAACCCCTTTGCATCCTCATTGTATCTAACGGTAAAATCCTTGCTGAAATCTAATATCCGTCTGCTTTCATCAACTAAAGCTGCACCATCTTCCCGATTTATGAAAATGGCAGGTATCTCAGCCCCCGTAAGCTCCATGTTAACGGTATCATCCGTGTTATTATATATAATTGTCCCGACCGCCCCCATCTTGGCGGCGGTGTTTATCTTATCCACGAAGGTAATTGTTCCCCGTTCAATAATCGCAAGCTTGCCGGAAGCATTGATTCCGCGATAATCCGATTCTTCACCTATTCCGGGCACTACAACATACTCAAGGGTTTGATTATGAAAACTGTCCGTAAAAGAAATAGCTAGGTCATCTTTATAAATAACCGTATCGGTATATCCGAAAGTTTTTCCCTTATCTGCAGAATGGCGGAAATACTGCCCGTAGTACGCCCCGCTGTCAACACTTCCCACAGATATTACATATCCAATGGAAGAGGGAGAGGAAGCGGTTCCGTAATCGGTATAATCGGCAGGGGGATTTTTTATCCCTGCTTCCTTTGCAAGCTGGGTTTTCGATGTAGCAACTCCATCGTTGCCTGCCGCTGAAACGATAACAGTGCCCATTTTCTCTGCCTTTTCAAATATGGCATCAATGTCAACAGAATTTGATGAAACAGAACCGGCATAAGCTCCAAGACTTAAGTTTATCACATCCGCCCCAACGCGAATCGCGTCTTCAAGGGCGGCGATTAGTGCCGAGTCCGGTGCAGTACCGCTTTTTTCATCAAAGATTTTCATGAGCATAAGCTGGCAATCAGGAGCAAATCCCACCATTTCGCTCTGCTCAGTAGGGCAGGCGCCGATTATTCCCGTTACATGAGTACCGTGGTCGGAGGATGCATTTGAAACATCCAAATCTTTTTCCACATAGTCAAAAGCAA
>JAZNUF010000140.1:0-2935 GCA_045592185.1 Candidatus Flemingiibacterium sp. | reverse complement strand
GCGTTCCCGGCGGTGGACAGCCAGGCGCGAATGTGTCGGGTGACGCAATCACGCCGCGTCCGCTTCATGCTGTCATGCCCTCGGCGTATGATGAGGCGGTTGACAAAGGCGGAAAAGTGGGGTATAATGAAAGTGAATATCAAAATCAAGATGAACCGTTCTATGAAGCACCTAATGATTTGTCAGCAGACATCAATTCAAAAATTGATGATGATTCGATTAAGCAGGGTGTAAACAAGGCTGTAGATGAATACGGGTTGACAGAAGAGCAAGTGTATGGCTTAACTCGGTACGTTGGAGGTGATGCATATAGGATAAGTTATCACCAAAGAGGCGGAGAGCTTTCGGATTGGAGTGAGCAGGATGAATACATTGTGGAGAGCGCTGAAAAAGGACTTCTCAAACATCCCACTTATGCCGGAAGAACGTACAGAAACCTTACATTTGATACCAAAGAGGAATGTGAGAGATTTTTAATCGAAAATGCAGCCGGGAATGTTGTCACTCTTGCTGCTTTTTCATCTGCTTCCAAAAATCCAAACGGCTATTCCGTTATAGGCGACCATATCGTTCACCTTATCATTGACGGAACAAGCGGACGGGATATATCTGAAACCCTCAACATAGAACAAGAGGAAGTTGTATATCTACCCGGAACTCAATACAGGGTTACGAAAATTGCAATAGCAAACGATGGAAGCCCACTGATATATGCAAAGGAGATAAGTGAAAATGAAGTACAAGACCTACGAAGAGGTTCTGAAAGCGGAGGATTACATCACGGCGTTCAAAGAATACCTGAAGGACAAGGGAATGACTCTGGCGGAATGGATGTGCACAGACGAGGCACGGAAGTGGAGGGAGAGGTCGGCGAGAATCAGATTCACGACGCCGTATCCGGAACGCTACTTCCCGGCACCGAAGAAGAAGGACAAGGACGAATAAGCGAGCCACCGAAGGCACAGAAACCCCAGCGCATTATCGCGAAGAACGTGCCGCAGAGCTTTGGCGGCGGCGTTCCCGGCGGTGGACAGCCAGGCGCGAATGTGTCGGGTGACGCAATCACGCCGCGTCCGCTTCATGCTGTCATGCCCTCGGCGTATGATGAGGCGGGTGCGGAGATTGGTTATGAACACCTTTACGATGAAGAAAAAGTGGATAAGGAGTTCCTCGATTCCGTAAATACGGAAATTGAAAAGGCTGTTATCGATATAAGAAACGGCAATTTAGAGAGTGTTCCTGATGCGATAACGGTTACAGAGCTTAATGAAAGAGCGATAAGGCTGATTAGCGATTTTGTGGGCTTTGATATAAGCGGATATGTGTGCAAAATCGAGCGCGACCGATTGGTGCATATCGAAAACAGGCACGGTATCAATGGAGAACACGACCAATCTTTGAGTGACCCGAAAGACATCGCAAGGATTGGCTACGCTGTAAATAATTTTGATAATATCAAATGGGCAGTTGATGTAAATGGAAATAGGGTCTATGACGCTAAGTACAATGATAGGCATAATAAAACAGCTCCGGTATTCGTTTTAGAAAAACGAATAGACGGAACTTATACTGTGAATCAAGTAGCACCTGACAGCAAAAGAAAAACTTTATGGATAACATCTGCCAGAATAGAAAAAGCAGACGTTGGTAGCCAAGTGCCGAATGCTGATAATAGCCCACAGCCCACGTCCGAGACGCCCCTTGACTCATCGTCTGCCTATAACACCATTATACCACAAGATAAGAATATTGTCAATAGTGATGCGCGTAGTGAGACCGAAAATCATGTGAAACCCCAGCGCATTATTGCGAAGAACGTACCGCAAACTCCGGAGGTTGATGACACCGATTACACACCCGACAAAGAAGTTATCGACTTGCTTTCAAAGGCTACGGGACGAAAGATTGTTGCGAAGGGCGATGTTCCCGAAGTCGGCGGCGAGTATACGGGCGGCGTGGTATACTACAATCCTGAATCCAACAATGCTGTTGAGGCGAATATTGTTCATGAGCTTGTGCACTCGGTTGAGGGTACGGAGTATTATGACGCTGTTGTGGATGCGGCAAAGGAGCTTGTAGAAGAACGCAGGATTCAGGCAGAGGAAAAGAACGCCAGAGCACAGGAGCGCGGAGAGAATCCAACGGAGAAAGTCGTCTATTTTGATGACCTTGTTGCTAAGGCTTGGGATGAGGAATATCCTATATACCGTCAGCGAGGGCAGGCATTCAACAACGAAACGGCGAAAACGGAAGCTGTTTCAAAGGTGCTTGAATCTCTCGTAGGGAAGCCTTCAGACCTGCAAGCTTTTGCAGAGCGGCTTGACAGAAACGCTGTTGAGCGTATGCGCGATGCCATTGCCCGGATGCTCAAGCGGTTCAAGGAAGACGCGAAAGAGTTCATAGCACGCCATGTTTACAAAGAGGGATACGACTCTGCTGCTTATGAGGCACTACTTATGCAGCGGAAGATGGAGGATGCGCTTAATGCTCTCGAGCGTGCACTTAGAAAGAACAAGAAAAACGCCGCACATTCTACGAATGACGGCTCGCGGTATGCGGTTGTGGTTCTTGACGATGGTAAGACTTACGTTGAGGCGAGCAGGAATATCATAAGCGGTACTACGCTTGACACTATGCGAAGCGATGTCACGAATTTCTTTGACGAGCTACTCGAAAGCAATTCTTCTCTTGATATACACACCGTCGAGGGTGATGTGCTGACAATAACCAAGCCTGAAACAGGGGACAAGGCGAGAGACAACTACAAGGAAGTGTCTGGACAAAGAAACCGGATGTCCGATGCCGAGTATGCTGTCAAGGTTCGAGCAGAGGCACACATTGATGAGCTTTCGGAAACTTCGATAAGGAATAAAGGAAAATTAACTCCGGATACAAAAAATCATCCTTTTGCGAAGGATGGATTTTCCTACCGTAC
>JAZNUF010000139.1:0-5720 GCA_045592185.1 Candidatus Flemingiibacterium sp. | reverse complement strand
TCCGACTTGCTTGAAAAGGCAAAAAAGGAAAAGGAAACTGCAAATTTTGCCGCCTCCCTTGAAGAATCAAGGAGGAATATCCGCCGGCAGCTTCGTGAGAGCGATGATAAAATCAATCCGGTCAACGAGCGAGTGGCAGAGGATTACGTACTTCCACGGCCCCTTAAAAAGGGAGATGAAGTTATGCTCATTAATATAGGCAAGAAAGGAATTCTTCTTTCTGACCCTGACAAGGACGGAAATGTGAATATTCAAGCCGGTATTATCAAGACGCGCACAAAAATATCTAATCTTATGCTTGTTGAAGGAGAAAAAGCCACCTTTACAGACGCGAACAAAAAGAAAATGGCGGCAGATAAGTACCGTGTTACCGTTTCTCGCGACTTTAAGGATGAAATCGACCTGCGCGGTCTTAACGGTGATGACGCCTGGTATAGGGTGGACAAATACTTTGACGAGGCGCATATTGCAGGAATTCACACTCTGAGGCTTATACACGGAAAGGGAACAGGTGCCCTGCGAAGTGCTTTATGGGTCTATTTGAAAAGCGATCCGAGAGTTATTTCATATCGCTACGGCAGGTATGGCGAGGGCGATTTGGGTGTCACTGTTGTTGAAGTAAAGTAGCATGGTTAGAAAAATGAAGTGTTTAGGAAGGGCATTGAGGATTTTCAATGGGATTCCGGGAATTTTGCTGCTTCTTTGTTCCCTTGCTTTTGCTATGGGATGTTCCTGTGAGCGTGTAGATTTATATGTTAGCTCCGATACAGTTGTTTATGATCCGGATAACCACGATGTGACATCACACTTACCCACTGACTCCGATGAGTCTGATACGGAAGAATTGACTGATACGGCAGGTGCGCCTGATACTACAGACGAATTTGAAACCACGGAGTTACCGGACACCGAGGAAACTTCAGATATTTCCGAAACCTCCGACAGCGAAGAAGAATCCGACAATATAGAGGACATTGTATATTGGGTCAGCGGCGGCGAGGTTTGGCATATAAAACGGGACTGTCCAAGTCTTTCACGGTCAAAGGATATTCTTTCGGGAACCATGAATGACGCACTTCAGGAGGGCAAAAGCAGAGTTTGCAAACGGTGTTCCGGCTGATATTAAACCAAAGCTGTGATTTTTTGCCCAAATTAGCATATGTTGTTGGAAAAATTTATATAAATCCTAAAAATACTTTATTTTTTAACATGAGTGTGATATAATTATAATTAATGTGTTATATCAAAATATTAATGCCGCCCCTTGGCGGCGGATAGGAGATATTATGAAAAAACTGAAAATGCTCGCCATCGACCTTGGCGCTTCCAGCGGACGCGGAATTGTGGGAAGCTTTGACGGCGAAAAGCTTACCCTTGAGGAAAATCACCGTTTCCCCAACGAACCGGTAACAGTTGCCGGAACCTTCACTTGGGACATCCTCCGCATTTATCATGAAATCAAAAATTCCATCAGAAAGTGCGCTCTTTCAGAGGACAAGGATATCCGTTCCATAGGCATAGATACTTGGGGCGTGGATTTCGGTCTTATAGACAAGACGGGCAGACTTATGGCAAACCCCGTACATTATCGCGATACCCGTACAGAGGGCATTATTGATTATGCCGATAAGTTCGTTTCAAAAGCGGAGCTTTACAATACAACGGGCTTGCAGTTTATGAATTTCAATACAATTTATCAGCTTGCTGCATCTCTGCGTGATGAGCCTGCGTATATTAACAATGCTCAAAAGATGCTGTTCACCCCTGACCTTCTTAACTACCTCCTCACCGGCGAAATGAGAACAGAATATACTATCGCCTCCACCGGCGCAATTCTTGACGCAAAGAAGCGCGACTTCGCTTACGATATGCTTAAAAAGTTCGGGATTCCAGAAACACTTTTTGCACCTATCGTTAAGCCCGGTAACGTACTCGGAAAGCTTCTTCCGCAGGTGCTTGAGGAGATAGGAGATATCAATCCGAATGTAGTAAATGTAGCGGCTCACGATACGGGAAGCGCAGTTGTTGCCGTTCCCGCAAAGGGTGAGGATTTCATATTCTTAAGCTCAGGCACATGGTCTATTATGGGCTCGGAGGTAAAGCAGCCCATCATTTCCGATGCTTCCTTCAAGTACAACTTTACCAATGAGGGTGGAGTTGAAGATACAATCCGCTTCTCCAAGAATATAACGGGCTTGTGGCTTAAGCAGGAATCCAAGCGTCAATGGGAGCGCGAGGGCAAGAATTATACCCATGACCAGCTTTCCGATATGGCTCTTGCTTCAAAGCCCCTGCAGTCCCTTATCGACCCCGATGACCAGCTTTTCGCAACTCCCGGAAATCTTCCTCGCAGAATTGCAGAATATTGCAAAGCAACCGGTCAGCACGTTCCTGAAAATCCGGGCGAAATTATGCGTTGTATATTTGAATCCTTGGCACTTCGTTACCGCTTCACCGTTGAGAAGATTGACGAGATGAAGGGTACAAAAACTCCGTTTATCAATATTGTAGGCGGTGGTACAAAGGAAGCTCTCCTCTGCCAGTTTGCTGCGGATGCGTGCGGACGCCCCGTTTATGCAGGCCCCGTTGAGGCTACCGCTATCGGTAATATTGTATGCCAAGCGATTGCCGCAGGTGAAATCAAAAATGTAGCTGAAGCTCGCGAGGTTATACGCAATTCATTTGAAATTGACTATTACGAGCCAAAGAACACAGAGTCGTGGGATGACGGATACGAGCGCTTCAAGAAATTACTTGGAGAATAATATTTTACATTGAAAGGAAATATCAATAATGACCACACAAAAAGCATATGAAATAGCAAAAGAGCTTTACGCCGGTATCGGAGTTGATACAGATAAAGCTATCGAACGACTTCGTCAGATTCCCGTATCTATGCACTGCTGGCAGGGTGATGACGTACGCGGCTTTGAAACTTCGGGCGGTGAGCTGACGGGTGGTATTCAGACTACGGGAAACTATCCCGGACGAGCTACCAGCTTAGATGAGCTCAGAGCAGATTTTTCAAAAGCGACATCAATGATTCCCGGTAAAAAAAGAATCAATATACACGCAATATATCTTGACAATCTCGGACAGAAGGTTGATAGAAACGAAATTGAGCCGAAGCATTTTGCTTCATGGGTAGAGTGGGCGAAGAATGAGAAGATAGGAATGGATTTTAATCCCACTTGCTTCTCTCATCCCTTTAGCGCGGACGGCTTCACTCTTTCCCATGCGGACGATAAAATTCGCGAGTTTTGGGTAGAGCATTGCATCAAGTCCCGTATTATTGCTGAATATATCGGTAAAGAAATGGGCGAGCCTTGCGTAACTAACTATTGGATTCCGGACGGATTTAAGGATATTCCCGTTGACCGTTATGGATATCGCGAAAGACTTATTGATTCTTACGATAAGATTTTTGCAGGTCAGAAGCGCGAATACAATCTCAACGCCGTAGAATCGAAGGTATTCGGAATCGGCGCTGAATCCTGCACCGTTGGCTCTCTTGAAATGTGTATGGGATATGCGGTTAAGAACAATATTCTCTTAACTCTCGATACAGGTCACTTCCATCCCACAGAGGTTGTATCCGACAAGATTTCATCCGCACTTCTTTTCCTTGATGATGTTTTGCTTCATGTGTCCCGCCCTGTTCGTTGGGACTCTGACCATGTTGTAATCTTTGACGATGAGCTTAAGTATATTGCTCAGGAAATCGTCCGCGGTAATTTCGAGAAACGTGTACATATCGGTCTTGACTTTTTCGATGCTTCTATTAACCGTATTGCCGCTTGGGTAATCGGTACGCGCAATATGCAGAAGGCTTTGATGTATGCTCTTCTCGAGCCCTCAGAAAAGCTTAAGAAGTTAGAGCTTGAAGGAGATTATACCTCTCGTCTTGCACTTCTCGAGGAGCTTAAATCCTATCCTTTTGCGGCTGTATGGGATTACTATTGTGAAAGCGAGGGCGTGCCGGTTCGTGATGAGTGGCTTGCTGACGTGAAGAAATATGAGGCAGATGTGCTTCTTAAGAGATAAGTGAAATAATACCCCCGGCGACCGCGGTCAACTGCCGCGGTCGTGATTTTTTGTGGTTTTATGAGTTGTTAAGAAAAATAGAGGCGAAATATCTGAAAACTTATGCTTTACAACCTGTAGAAAATTTAAAAAACATATTGACAAGTGGAAATCTTTGTGGTATAATATTGTCTGTTGATGAGGTACTGGGGATTTGTGTAACGGTAGCACGACAGACTCTGACTCTGTTTGTGGGGGTTCGAACCCCTCATCCCCAGCCAACATGTGCGACCGAAAAAGTCATCGCACGGCAAGCCCGAGATTTTCTCGGGCTTTTTCATTTTTCACGGTTTATTTCCGTTACAATACTGAGACGATAACACCATAGCAACGATTGCGGTGGATTCATAGAAATGTTATAATATTGGTGTGACTTTATATGAAGAAGAATACTCGTCAGATGAAAAATCTCGTATATCGTCCTTAAGGCGCTTTGAAATCAGAACTTGACAAGGACTGTATGCCGTTTGATTTTTGCAATTTGTTTGCCAACATTCAGACAAGATCTATCATTAACAATGTGGAAGTCGGAATTGCACAAACTCCAATCGGAGATATGTATGCAGAATTCATGTATCAAACGGCTGGATTCCAGATTTTTCCTTATGGATTGACGCAGGATGAATTTGTGGCAGTCATTGAATCGATTTTGAAGTGAAAGAAAAGAGATGGCATATAAGTGTTTTTTTACTAAATTCATCCTTATGGATAGGTGAATTTAATTTCGCCGAATAATTAAAAAACTCCTCCTCATTTTAAATATTCAAAAAGAGGGGGAGTTATCATGTAAAAACACGGAGTTTTGTTAATTAATCAAATTAGCTGAAAATGTAGGTAAGTAACCGCCGATGGCGGCTTGCATAAACTTTAATAGGACGTTTAAATACTGACTATCAGATAAAGTTTATGAAAGGAAAGGTATTTGCGATGGCTTCAAACGCACGCCTTGCCGTCAGTTCTGTAACTTACGCTATGCAGGCGCGGGAAATTCTTGCGAAATATGCTATAGAATCAAGTATTGTAAGACTGCGGCGTGACGAAACCCCTAACGGCTGTGCATTCGGTCTTGAGATACCAAGACAAAAGCTGTCCGTTGCCGCAGAGCTTCTTCGCAAGGCGCAAATTGAATTTAAGTATATCGGACGCTGATGTTGGCAAGGTGTTCTTCTAAGAATATAGGTCGCAAGTACAACAGCATATGATATATTTTGATAACGCGGCGACCACTTACCCGAAGCCGCAAGGGGTGGCGCAAGGGGTGGCTGCTGCAATTTCGCGTTACGCAAATCCGGGACGCGGCGCCCATAAGCTTTCCATGGCTGCAGCGGAAGAGGTATATTCCTGCCGCACGGTTGCGGCCGATTTGTTTGGGGCATCTCCTGAACGGGTGATCATAACCTCCGGTGCAACTCACGGACTGAACGTAGCCATAGCTTCACAAAAGGACAAAAAAGGTGCAATATTAATAAGCAATCTGGAGCACAACTCCGTTCTTCGCCCCGTCAACGCTACGGGACGGCAGGTAAGAATTTTCGATTCCTGCATACAGCTTTGGGGTGAACAACGGACGTGGGCAATTCTTGACAGCATAGATCAAAATTCCGATGGTGTAGACACTTTGATATGCACTGCCGCAT
>JAZNUF010000138.1:0-3456 GCA_045592185.1 Candidatus Flemingiibacterium sp. | reverse complement strand
CCCCATAATGCCGCCCGAATTTCGGGCGGTTATTTTTAGCACGCTGAAACTTCGATAGAAGATACTGTTTTATATTACTCAATAATCTCCGCAACCTCGGAAAGCGGCTTTCTATCCCTCATGGAAATTTCACCTGCCGCTTCACCTACAGGAATAATCGCAACAATCTCGTATTTTTCCGGAATATTCAGAAGCTCGCGGCATTTTTCTCCATCGAAAGCCCCCATAAAGCAACCGTTAAGCCCCATGTTTGCCGCTGCAAGAAGCAAATTTTCCGCTGCCAAAGCCGTATCCTGCAAAATAAAGGTTTTTGCCCTTTCTCCAAATCTGCTTACAATGGCTTCCCCATTAGTGCAAACCACGAATATCACCGGTGCTGTCGCTGCCCACGGAGCGCAAAACTCCGCGAACTTTTCTCTTACTTTAGGATTTGCTACCGCATAAAAATACCACGACTGCATATTGCAGGCACTGGGCGCCCTCGTTGCTGCCGTAAGAAGCTCGGTTATCTGCCCACGGCTGACAACCCTATCGGTAAATGCCCTTGCGGATTGCCGTTTATATAAAAGCTCGTTGAATTCCATTTAGCATCCCCCTAATATCCTTCATGACTTCTTGATTTCATAGATCGTTCAATCTGACGGTCAGCTTGCTTTTTCGCCTCGGTATCACGCTTGTCATAAAGCTTTTTACCCTTGCAAAGCCCCACCTCAATTTTTACACGAGAACCCTTGAAATACATAGACAGAGGTATTAAAGTCAGACCTTGCTGAGTGACCACGCCAAGGAGCTTGTTTATTTCCTTTTTGTGCATAAGAAGCCGTCTTGTCCTCATCGGGTCTTTATTGAAAATATTCCCTTGCTCATAGGGACTTATGTGCATACCCGAAACAAAAAGCTCACCCTTATCCACATAGCAGTACGAATCCTTCAGATTAACCTGCCCGCGGCGAATGGACTTGACCTCCGTTCCGAAAAGCTCGATACCTGCCTCATATGCTTCCATGACGAAATAGTCATGACGCGCTTTTTTGTTGGGGGCAATGAGCTTTGTCCCGCTTTTGTCTGCCGCCATGCTATCACATCCTCTCATTGTCGGCATTATAAGTATATCATATTTTTTTGAATAAATCAAGATGATATCCTAAGATTATTCATCTATAATCAGTCATTATTCGACCTAAAAATTATTTTTTCGACAGTTTATCCTTCTTCTCGTCCATAATTGCCGAAGCCTCGAAAACAACATCCAATTTTCCTTTGTAAACAGCCTTTTTTATAACCCCGGCGCCAAGGGTTATCCCATGCCAAACAAGACTTAAAAACGCAGACAAAAGAAGCGACATTACCGCAATTATCAAAACTGTTGGTAAAAAATAATAGATTCGGTCGATGGTGCCTTTTACCCTCATGTTCAGCCATGAATAGACAATACTGTCAAATATGTACGACACAAGATAGGCTCCTAGGGTGATATCGGACACTCTCGCCAACAGCTTCTTTGACCATAAGGGGAATTTTGAAGTATTCCTCTCTGCCAAAAAAACAAACACAAGAGTTGAGGTAATTACATTCATGTACCCAAACCAATCGTTGTATTTCGTCCACTTAAAATGTCCGCCCCAACTGTGGAAGTAACAGATTAAGCCAAAAATCAAAACCGCAGCAAAAATCAACAGAATATTAAGCCGCTTTTTTATTTTCACGGGGAACTCCTTAAGATATGCGCCGATGAAATAATAGGTAACGGGATAGAGCACCGTCCAAAAATCAGGCAGTAGTTTTTGGGAAAAATTGAACATACTCGGGATCGTGGTAAGGGCTAAAAATGTTCCCACAAGTATGAGCTTGCTTTTCCTCGATGGCAAGCCCCAATACATTAAATTAAGAAAGGGGATCATCAGAAACAGACCGATGTACATTTCAATATACCAAGAGTAGTTTGCCCCCGTATAGTCTAAAATACCGAAAAGGATTTTCTTAAACCCAATATCCTCTCCATAGGAAATATTTTTGTATACAATGCAGGCAAGACTCGAAAGAACGTATATGCCGAGAATTTTTACGATTCCCTTATAATACTTCACCGACAGAGTCTTTTTGTTCATAAGATAACCGGTAAGTATAATAAAAAGCGGCACACATATCATGAAGCCCGTACGCATAACGGTCATAAGCAGCATCCGCTTACTTGCCATATCGGTATAATAAAATCCCGTATTCAGAAAAAAATGCACGCATATAACCGATAAAAATGCCACTATTCGGGTGATGTCAAGCGCTGTATTTCTCTTTGAAATGTCCATATTATCATCTCCCACTTAAAAAGACTTCGGGATCGCAAAGCGTCTGCCGGCGACCCCGTTGTTATTTATGATTATTCTGCCGCTTCGCCCTTCTCTTCCTTTACAACAGCTATTGACAGTTCACCGAGAGCCTTCATATCGGGAAGTGCAGGTGCGCCGGTCATAAGCTCGGAAGCATTCTGTACCTTCGGGAAAGCGATAACGTCACGGATATCGTCAAGTCCCAGCACGAGCATTACAAGGCGGTCAAATCCAAATGCCATACCTGCATGAGGAGGTACGCCGTATTTAAATGCTTCAAGCAGGAAGCCGAATTTTTCGTTAGCCTCCTCCTTGGTAAGACCGAGCAGGTCAAACATCTGCGATTGAATTTCAGCGTCATGTATACGTACCGAGCCGCCACCCATTTCATAGCCGTTAAGGACTATGTCATAAGCCTTTGCACGGATTCTGCCCGGGTCTGAGTCAACATACTTGAGATCCTCCTCCATAGGCATAGTAAAAGGATGGTGCTTTGCATAGAATCTTCCGTCATCCTCGTCAAATTCGAGAAGCGGGAATTCTGTTACCCAGAGGAATTTATAATCATCAGCACGAAGTATGCCAAGACGCTTTGCTATCTCACAGCGAAGCGCGCCGAGAGAATCAAATACCACGCTGTTCTTGTCAGCAACAATGAACGCAATATCATTTTCGGCAATACCGAGCTTTTCGTTAAGTGTCGCATTTTCTTCATCGGTGAGGAATTTGGCGTATGACGAAGATACTTCTCCGTTTACATTCTTATACCAAGCAAGTCCCTTAGCGCGATAAGCCTTCACAAAATTAGTGAGCGAATCAATTTCCTTACGGGAGAATTTCGCCGCTTCACCTTTAATAACAATAGCGCGTACCGAGCCGCCGTTTGCAATGGCATCGGCGAACACCTTGAATCCGCAGCCCGCAAGAACATCGGAAGCACCCTGAAGCTCATATCCGAAGCGCATATCCGGCTTGTCCGAGCCAAAACGCTCCATTGCCTCCGCATAGGTCATACGAAGGAAGGGAGTCGGCAGGTCAACGCCAAGATATTCTTTAAAAAGGCGAACGAGGAATTTCTCGTTGATTTCAATTACGTCATTCTCGGTTACATAGGACATTTCAAGGTCGA
>JAZNUF010000137.1:0-14558 GCA_045592185.1 Candidatus Flemingiibacterium sp. | reverse complement strand
GGATGGCAATGAAATACTTACTTTAGCTTCATCCGTCCATTTAAGCAAAGTGTCGCAAAGGGAGTCGATTTCCGAGTAGTCGCTTATACTGAGAGAGGACAAGGAAATTTCATCGTAGCCGGTAGTTTCGTAAAGAGCACGAGCCTGCCTGTCAAGCACCTCCACGGATTTTTCTCTTATGGGGCGGTAAACCATACCTGCCTGACAGAAGCGGCATCCTCGTATGCATCCCCGGTATACCTCAAGCATGATTCTGTCGTGTACGGTTTCTATATATGGCATAACAAATTTATCGGGGAAATATGCCGTGTCCATATCTTTAATAATCCGCTTGGTAATCTTCACGGGAATATCGTCATAAATGGGACGGTACTCTTTTATTGTGCCGTCTTCATTATAGCTTACATCATACAATGACGGAACGTAAAATCCTTCAAGCTTTGCCGCGCGATGAAGAAATTCCGCCCTCGTATATTCCCCCGACTCCTTCATGTCCGCATACAAGTGCATGATTTCGGGCAATGCTTCCTCTCCCTCGCCTATGGAGAACACATCGAAAAAGTCCGCAATAGGCTCGGGATTGTAAGAGCAAGGTCCGCCTCCGATTACAATGGGCGCGTCCTCGCCTCTATCACATGACAAAAGAGGAATTCCTGCCAAATCGAGAGTATTCAAAACGTTTGTATAGCACAGCTCATACTGAAGCGTAAAGCCCACAAAGTCAAAATCCCCAAGACTGTCGCCACTTTCGTGAGCATACAGGGGAATATTATATTTTCTGAGCTGCTCTTCCATGTCAACCCACGGCGTATACGCCCTCTCGCACCACAAATCCTCGTGAGAATTTATGGCACCGTAGAGAATACGGATTCCAAGGTTCGACATACCGATTTCATAAGTATCAGGAAAGCAAAAGGCGAATCTCGCCCGTACTTTGCTTTTGTCTTTTATAATCTGCCCATATTCGCCGCCCGTATAACGTCCGGGTTTTTCCACTCGCTTAAGTAATCTTTCGGCGGCAGCTTTAGGTGTAAGCTTTTCAACCATAAACCATTGTCCTTTCGCTTATTTTGACTGTCAATGATTAAGGCACAGAAAACTCTGTGCCTTAATTTTTATTATACCAGGAATTTTGAAATCAAGAATACAGGTATCGTCCAGAAAAGTTGATATAATGTCAGATAAAGAGAAGATATAGTGGCTTTATCTCCAAAGGCATTAATAAATATCATAACCACAACGCCAATAAGCATTGCCAAAACCTTTACAATCAAGCTGGTTTTGATAACCCTGCTCACTCTCTCGCAAGCCGCCACCGTCTTAAGAAGCGACTTCACCGAGCGTCTTGAAACGATTCCGCTGTCGCAGCGCTCCACCGTATGAGGAATGTCCTCAACAGTTTTCGCGCGAATGACCTTAACGGGATATTTCATAGCCTTGATTTTCTTTGCCAAAAGCAGGTCGTCAATATTGGGGTCAAAGGACTTAATGCCAACGCACAAGCCCGTCTTGTAAAGCTGTGCAAGAATTGATTCGAACTCGCTGTCAATGGTATACTGAACGTACACCTTAGCCGCAAGCTGGCCGGCATACGCCACATAAAGAACGCCTATATTGCCATTCTGCTCAAGTCTGCGTCCCTCCGCGTCAAAGGGCGGGTCGTAATCCTTTTTCTCCATGTAAGAGGATTTACCGATATAGACGAGAATATCATCTATTGTTACGGTAAAGCCATCGTCATCCACTTCAATCAACTCCACGTCCTCTGAGTGTCCCAAATCGTGAGTTGCCTGACTGAACACATCCGCAAGAGGACCGCCAACCTTGATGAACGCACTGGCAAGACTATAAATAATCTCGTCAATGCGGTTGTTACCGTAAACCTTAATGCTTGTAACCTTAACTCCGCCCGATGGAAAGACCTCCTTATCCTCAAAGGAAATCACGGAAGAATCAGAATATTCCGCAAGGGATGCCTCACCCACAATGGCACTGTCGCAGTCAAAAGCATCCTTTGACGCCTTATAGAAAGGATAGCTGTAAATAACAAATGAGGTAAGGGGCAAAGTAATTGCCGCAGTGACAAAGGCAGATGTAAACGCCTGATATGCGCTTCCTGTCCTGATAAAAGCAAGAATCATAAAGAGTATGGACAAAATCACCACAACGGGCATCATGATTCCGATAATCGGTTTAGAAGCAGCATCGCTCTCGCATCTTGCAAAGAATCCATCAACGAAATCAGCTTTTCCAACTCTTATAATTTTAGAATCAGCAGGAACAAAATCTCTGAAAATTTCACGTTCCAACGATTCGGTAGCATCAGAAACAGGGGTTACCACAAATTTCTTTCTCTTGCTTGAAACTACGTTAAAGCTCAAAACCTCACGTCTGACATTCAAAAATTCGTACACCAGTGAAAGAAGTACGGCGAATGCCACGGGAAGATTATAAAGTCCAAATCCCTGCATCGGTGCAATAAGTGCAACAATAAAAGTATAGATAATCGAAATCGCCACAGCAAATGCTGTCAGGCTTTCGGGCAAAGGCTTTAAGGCAATAAGGCTCTTAACGCCGTTGATTATCTGTCTTACAGCCAACGCACCGCAAAGAACGATAAGCTGTAAATCAATCATTGCGTACACCATCGGATAAGAGGTAGGACGCATAAATTCGGGAAGGTTAAGACCAAGCAGACTGAAATTTTCTATAAGGAAAATACCAATCAGCAACGCAAATGCCGCCGCAATGCGAATAATGAGTGTGTAATATTTTGACTTGTAAGTATTTAAAATTTCATCGGCTTGCTCTCGAGAAGTAAATTCAACAATATTTGAAACCGCCTGCATTTGAGCAGTTTCCTCGTGTTTTTTGATGATGTCGTCCTCGATTTCAACGGCCTTTTCTTCGCCCACAGCATCCTTAAGCTCCTCGCTCATGCCGAATGCAATCATAAGGTTCAAATCGGTTTGGTCAATTTCCTCACTGTTTTGGTCGCCGTAAACCTTTGACGGGATTTCTCCCCCCACAGACTCGGCATCCGGCAACTCATCCGCCGCAGCCTCTGCTTCTGATGCACTTTCTGCCATTGAAAAGGCTTCGTCCACTATACGGTCAATCTCCGTATCCGCATTTTCGGCAGCCTTCTTAACAAGGGATATATCAAACACGGTAGTTTTGCGGGTATCTACCTCTTCGATATACTCTTCTGTGAGAATATCCTCGCTCTGAGTGTCCCCGGCTTCGGAATCCTGAGAATCAGTCAGCACTTCATTTATAAGAGGAACCTCCTGAAGAATCCCGTTATTTTCTTCATCCTCAGAAACCTCCGCGGGAATCGCAACATCCTCCAAGCTTTCCTCCGCGAGAGCTTCCTCTTCCAATTCCTCAATCAGCTCTTCAAGGGCCTCAGGTTCAGATGCCGCTTCTGTATCGGCCTCAATTTCAGCGACTTCTTCCATCGGGACTTCTTCATCCGCGACTTCTTGCGCAATCATGTCCTCGATTGTGAGCTGCTCGGCAGTTATTTCTTCCAAAGCCGCCTGTTCAGAGGTCGCCTGCTCTGCGGCACTTTCCCTCTCACGCTTCGGTTGATTTATAAATTTTTCAATAAGCTCATCTACATCAAGGTCGGAATCATCGGACAAAGTAAGCGCATCCGACTTGTGAAGCTTATCCTCTGCCGTACGATAAACCCCGTCGTCAATCTCCAAAAGGCTGTCCGCACCGTCTGTTTTTACAGCACTCCGCGAAAGCTCGCTGTTTGACGCATCGTTTCCAACGCTCTTATTCAGAAGCACCAACAGCTCATCGGCGGTAATATCATTTTTACGCTCTTCTCCGGAAATTTTCTCTTCACTGCTCATCTTGTCATTCCTTTCTCAATTTTTCATTTGCCGCGCAACTTTCGTGATGCTTCGCAAAGCAAAACCGCAGTCGCACAAGATACATTCAAAGAATTGACCTTCCCGTACATGGGAATGGAAATCATAAAGTCGCATTTTTGGCGAATAAGCTTGGAAATTCCGAATCCTTCACTGCCCACCACAATAGCGCAGGCACTGTCAAACTTCGTATTGTAGTACGGCTCGCCATCCGCCTCTGCGCCGTAAACCCATACACCTTTTTTCTTAAGCTCATCTATAGCGGCGGCAATATTAACCACTTTGGCAACAGCCAAATGCTCAAGAGCACCTGCCGATGCCTTGTCCACCACCGCGGTAAGTCCAACGGAACGCCGCTTCGGGATGATAAGCCCATGAGCACCCGCCCCCTCGGCAGAACGGATAATCGCACCCAGATTATGAGGATCGGCAATTTCGTCAGCTATCACAATCAACGGCTTCTCGCCACGCTCCTCAGCGATTTTTAAGATGTCATCTATACTCACGTATTCCTTGGCGGCAGCCATTGCCACAACGCCTTGATGGTTTGTCCCCTTTGACATCATATCTATTTTGCTTTTTTCAACTTCGATTACAGGGATTTTTCTTGCGATAGCCTCGGCAACAATCATAGTGATTGAGCCTTCCCTATCCCCTTTGCGTACGAAGAGCTTATCCACCGCCCTCTCGGACTTCAGAAGCTCAAGTACTGCATTGCGTCCACAGACTGCATAGGAAGTATCCTCCTCCCCTTCCGATTTATCAAAAAAATCATTGGAAGCAGAGTCGTATTTTTTTCGTTTGTAATCATTTCGCTTTGCGAAATTACTATTATTATTTCTATACATACCTTACCTTACCGGCTTAAAATAGGTGAAAGACACGAAAAATAGGTTACACCAACCCCTATTATATATATTATATCATACTTTTTTCGCTTTGTACATACCTTTTTAGTGTTTTTTTCAAAAAAAATCGAAGCTTTCCGAAAAACAATAACGGAGATAATGCAACACTGCATTATCTCCGCTTCTTGCGAACTCAATGATTACTGCTGTTTTGTTTCAGCGTAGCACTCACTGCAATATACCGGTCTGTCGTTGCTGGGCTGGAAAGGAACCTTAGCTTCCTTGCCACATCTTGCACAGGTGGTAGTGAAGAGCTCTCTCTGAGGCTTTCCGGCGTTCTTTCTTGCATCGCGGCAAGCCTTGCATCTCTGAGGCTTGTTCTGGAAGCCCTTCTCTGCATAAAACTCCTGCTCGCCTGCTGTGAAAATAAATTCTTCGCCGCAATCCTTACAGATCAATTTTTCATCCTGATACATTTGAAAATACCTCGCTTGTGTAGAAAAATAAAATTTTGCCCTTGACGGATTCAAACCGACACCTTTGCAAGTAAAATTACAACCAACGCTCTCTTTAAGCTATACGGGCATATGTTAACCGATTATATAATTATACAATCGGTTACTAAACAACTATCATCATTATATCATCATTTTCGTATAATGTCAATAGTTTTAATAGAAATATTTTTTAGAATTTGTTGCACTTTGTTCACATTGCACAGTTTAAAACCGTCCTTTTTAGAGAAAATGTCAACGCGATTGAGTTTCTATTACATATTTCCCATTAATTTTTAAAAAATCCTTTAATCAATCAAATAATTTATATCGCCCGTAAGCAAAGTTATAAGCCCTCGATAGACCACTTCCGGTCTTTCATCGAAATTATACAGCATTTTATCAAGCTGCTCCTTGGTATCCACAGCAAGCCTTATTTTCATCATTGTGCTTTTATTTTCGATGATTTCACATTCAATTTCGTACATACCGTCATCGCGCTTTTCCCCGCTGCACTTTACCTCTGAGCCGCGTGACTTAAAAGAAAGCATACGCAGAGCGCTTTTAAGGCTTTTTTCTTTAATGACATTAAGAAGGTTACTTTGAAGCTGCTCTACTACCTCCACGCCATTGTCGGTAATTCGGTAAAGCTCGCTTTTCTTTTCCGGGCGTCCGTTTTCCCCAATAGACGGTTCAGAATGAACATCCTCGCCCACGCGTATTTGCTCAACAATGCCCATATCAAGAAGCTCCGCAAAGCACTCGGCAAAGTCGAAATAGCTAACGAACTCATCCTGTACCACCATATCGCTTATAGTATTAAAATCAAGAGGATATTGCAGATTTTTAAGAAGATAGAGAATAAATATTTTTATATCGTTTTTATCTTTAAGCGGTGCCTGCATAAAAACCTCCGTTTGACACTTCCACATTCGGGAAGCCATATATTTTGAATCGAAACGGGCAAACGCCAAACGGCATTTGCCCGACATTCCGCAAAGCAGACTCAGTCTTCGTCAGAAACAGTATCTTCTGTCACTTCTGTTTCGTAATCTCTCCAATTTTTAAGCTTCAGGTCATTAAAATCCTTATATCCAAAGTAAAACTTATCAATTCCCGAAAGCTTTCCGCTGTCATAAACATATGCGTCCTTATTGAAGATAACCGGCATAATAGGCATATCTTCCATAAGAAGCTCTTCCGCATCGTGGAGATATTCGGAACGAGCCGCTCTGTTTTTCTCCGCGTATGCAGACTCTATGAGAGCATTGTAGTTCTCATTATCATAGCCAATAATGTACGGAACAGGATCGTAATTGTCATTTTGAATATCTATTCCCATACCGGAGAAGCGCGGAGCGAACACAGCCAATGTGCCGAAAGAGTCGGTGCTGAGGCATTGAAAATCCACAGCTATAACATCATAGTCCCCATCGGCATACACTTCCATGTAGTCATCCGCATCGAGAGCCTCAACGGAGACCTTGAATCCAAGCTGTTCCCAAACGCCCTTAGCATATTCAGCGATAGCTACCTCAACCTCATTGTCACGGCAGGTAATGGTAAATTTGCCGGTATTATTACCTATAAGAGCCTTAGCACCATCAACATCTGCAGTAGTGGCAATCAAGTCGCCGCCGTTCTTTCTAAAGCTGTCCCCAACCTTTTTATCGTAAACGGTGGATGGAACAAGACCTGTAGCAGCATCAGCAAAAACAACCATATCGGCTATGGCTTCTCTGTCAAGAGCAAGAGAAAGTCCGCGTCTTACATCCGCGTTTTGGAACACCTTTTCATCTGTGTTGAAAATATAGCTGTGGGTTGAAAGGAGGTTTGAAACCTTTGCTTTCTTTTCGTATTCTTCTCTGCTTTCAAGGGCAATATCTCCAAGGTAGAGAATCTCGCCGTTTTCATATGCGGCGGTATTCTTTTCTTCAATGGTTATGCCCTCTTTTTTGGTTACACCGTAGTTTATCATAAGCTTGTATGGAAGCACATACTTGTCGAGAGGATCATCCTCATCGGTGTTGCGATAATAGTAGGCGTTTCTCTCAAGCATAAGAAGTTCACCGGCAGTAAGTCCCTTTACAGCGAAAGGTCCGTTGGTAACAAGAGATATGGTTGAAGTGCCGAAATTCTCATATCTTGTAACAATATCCTCGCGCAGAGGAACGAGCGCAAGGCAAGCCAGATTTTCAAGGAACTGCTTATAATCAATCTTCCCCTCAAACTGTACTTCAATAACATCAGTGTCAACAGCTGCAATGCCCAAGTCATCAATGGAGCAGTCGCCCATTTTTACGTCCCGTGCATTCTTTATTTCAAAAAGAAGGGGTGCCGCCGCACAAGAAAATTCAGGGTCAAGGATTCGCTTCCATGCATAAACCACATCGTCCGCGGATACAACACGTCCATCACTCCACTTGGTAGTCTTAATGGTGATTTCCATGGAATATTCTTCTCTTTCCGCGTCCTCAATTATCTTGTAGCTTTTCATGAGGGCGTTTTCGACCTTACCATTTTTATTTATACGGGTGAGGCCTTCGTAAACGAGTCCGAGTATCTTTGCCGCAGCATCGTCTGTATAGGCAAGCGCGGGGTCAAAGTCAGTAATTTCGCTGCCTATGTACATATTGATTGTTGCGCCTTTTTCACCATCCTTAAGAGTTGAGCCGCAACTCGCCAAAAGCGTTATAATCAGAGTTACACAAATCAGCATTGATAGGATTTTTTTCATAATTGGTATAATTCCTCCTGAATTCCAATCTGCCGCCGGCAGAAAAACTTTCAAAATAAACCGCGATTTAGCCTATGCGATATTATTCCTTATAATATTACCTAACTATTATAACATTTTTTTTCGATATAATCAATGACTAAATTGCAAACAAATAAAAGATTTACACTATTGCACAACATCTCCATAGACTTTTTGGTACTTTTGACCTCTTTTTTCACGTTTAGCATATTTTTCGTGAATTTATTTTTGAGAAAATATACATTATTCACATGATAATTCTTCCCTACTCTCCCAAAGCACATAAAAATACGCCATGGGGAAATAATTATTATAATAAATCACAAAACATTGAAAGAAGCATATAAATGACCTACAAACAACGCACAGACCTTGCATCCGAATTAAATCTCGGCGATGAATCGGGAATTTCCGAAGCTCACGAACTAAGAGGAAAAATTTCCGTGTCAACAGTAGAAATAAAAACCGAAGAAGCAGAAAAACGTCTGTCAAAGCCCCGCGGCAAATATATAACGGTAGACATAGGTAAAATATGGCTGGCCGCTGACCGGGAATTTGACCATTGCGCTGAGATTATTGCCGACAAACTCAATCTGCTTTCCACCGAGCTTTGCGGAAAAATTCCCGAAAGCATATTTATTGTGGGACTTGGGAACCGCCACATAACCGCTGACGCTTTGGGAGATGAAATCGTAGGACTTCTGACTGCAACCCGTCATCTTCGCACTCTCGGCTCCGAGCTTTTCACTCTGCTTGGCGGCAGAGAAATTTCGGCTATCGCACCGGGAGTTTTAGGTCAAACGGGAATTGAAAGCGCAGAGCTTGTTCTCGGAATATGCCGCCAAATCAAGCCCCGTTTAGTTATAGCCATAGACTCCCTCTGCGCGCGTTCTACAGAAAGGCTCGCAACCACGGTGCAGCTTGGCAGCAGCGGTATCACCCCCGGCTCCGGGATTGGGAATCATCGCCACGCTATAAACATGGCATCTCTCGGCATACCCGTAATAGCTCTCGGCGTACCGACTGTTGTGGATTCCTCCACTCTTGTGGTCGATGCTTTGGAGAGAGCCGGAATTTCCGAAATTGATGAACGGCTGCAAAAGGTTCTCGACAACGGCAGAGATTTTTTTGTCACCCCTAAGGAAACCGACACTATAATACGAGAGCTTGCCCGATTACTGGCAAAGGCGCTGTCCATTACCTTCGGCGGGCTTATCTGATTTTGCATAATTCCACCGCCGCCTCGCATATATTTACAAAGACAAGCCCATTACAATAAATAAAGGACGGTAAATATATGCATTATGAAGCCCGGGAGGCAATTAACTCCCGCAGATATTCATCTCCTATCTCGCAAGCCACAAGCATCCTCGGCGGCATTTTTCTCACTCTTATTATCTTTCATACCGCCCAAAAGGCATATTCAAATTGGTCGCCGACCGAAACGGCAAAGGAATGCTTTCGATTCCCCGAAACTTATGAAGAGCTTGACCGAGAATCGGTAAGCAGACTTCTTTTATCCTCGCTGTTTTTCGGCAATGACAGCTTTTATTTTGATGCAGGCGATGAAAACACAGGTATAAATGAGCAGCTCCCCGTAACACCTTCAGGGGATTCGTCAGAGGAATCTCCTCAAAATCCCATCGGAGAGCCTACCGATGATATACACAGTATTTATGACTATGATTACTCGAAAGTCCCAAGCGGATGTATTCCGCTGCTTCCCTACGATTTAAGTCAAAATCCGGAAAGGGGGCAAGTATTGCTGTCAAATACCACCTCTTATGACATTGATATCGAAAAATCCATTTTCTCTGATTACCCGATAAAAATAAATCTCGAAGAATATAACGCCGCCACCCCCCTTGTGCTTATTGTTCATACCCACGGAACCGAGTCATACTCTCCCGAGGGGGCGGAATATGTGCAGCAGAACGCTGTGCAGCGTAGCTCTGATACCTCGGAAAATATGATTGCAGTAGGCGCAACCATGGCGGAAATTCTAAACAGTTCGGGAATTCCGACCATTCACTGCCAGGTAATGCACGACCTCGAATCCTATCAACGCTCCTACGATTTAGCGGCGGATACCATTCAAAAATATCTATCCGAATACCCGTCAATAAAATATGTTTTCGATGTACACAGAGATGCGGTTGTTGACTCAAAGGGTGGTTTAATTCGTCCGCTTACGGTAATTGACGGTGAACGGACAGCACAAATCATGCTTCTCGTGGGAACAAATGAAAAAGGTGCTGACCACCCCGAATGGGAGGCCAACTTCACCGTTGCCGCCAAGCTTCAAAGCAGGCTCACCGCAATGTATGACAAATTCGCCCGCCCAATAAATATCCGCGGTGCATCCTTTAATGAACAGTTTACGAGAGGCTCTTTGTTAATTGAAGTCGGCTCTGCGGCAAATACTTTGTCAGAGGCAAAATCCGCCGCGAAAGTGCTTACATATGCCATCGTTGATATGATTAAAGAAGAGGCAAAATAGAATAACGCCGCCCAGACAAATGATTGTCGGGGCGGCAACTTTTATACATTTATTCTTCATCCATAACCGCGCCAAGGTCAGCATAGACAAAATCAGGACGGTCAGCAGGGGCGGAGGACTCCACGTCCGCTTCAGTAGTTTCTCCCGAAAGCACCAGTACCGAGGTTACTCCGTGGCGCTTCCCGAGAGCAATATCGGTGTAAAGCCTATCGCCGAATATGCACATATCCTCTCGGTCCACACCCGTGACCTCGCCAATCATGTCAATAGTGGCGGCGTAGGGCTTGCCAAGATATACAGGGGCAACGCCGGTGGAAGCCGTAACAAGGGCGGCAATAGAGCCGCTGTCGGGAATAAATCCCGTTTCCGTAGGACAGTTATAATCGGGATGAGTACAAATATATTCCGCACCTGCACGAATAAAATTACAAGCGGATTCAAGCTTCTTATAGGTTAAAGTGGTGTCGAAACTTGTAACGACAATATCCGCAGCCTCTCCATCATGGGGGACAAGCGTTATGCCCGCAGAGCGAAATTGCACCTCAAGCTCCGGAGTTCCTACAAGATAAACACTTTTGCCCACACGATGACGCAAAAGGAATTCCACTGTAACATCGCCTGCAGTAAGTATTTCGCTTCTATCCGGCGAAAATCCGAGGCGAGTCAATTTCTGAAGATAAAATTCAGGAGAATGAGAAGCGTTATTTGTAAAAAACAGCACCTTTTTCCCCGCGTCACGAAGCCGATTAATAAACCTCACCGCCCCGGAGAATACGTTTTCCCCAAGGTAAATAGTTCCGTCTTGATCGAATATATAAAGCTTCTTGTCTTCTATTGTCTTATTCATTTTGTCAGTGCCGCACCTACTACGGTGCCGAATTGTGCGTTTTCGGGGATTATAAAATTAAGGTCAAACATAGCGTTAAGATTGCGGAAAATATCAGGGGCTTGAGATAAGGTGGTTAAGTTTCCCGTGAGAACTATATTTGTGAGATTGTAAGTTTTCGCCGCAAATCTTGCAACCATAGCGATTGTTTCAAAAACCATGTTTATGATGCCGAGAGCAATATCAGCATTTGTAGCCACGTCACTAATATTTCCGAAATTCGCCGCCGTCATTTTTTCCGGTGCCCCCGGCAAAATTTCCTTTTTGGTGATATTTCGGATTCGCCAGTCGATTCTGTCAAGATCCCCCTCCGCGGCAAGCTCTTGAATATGATAAATGTCGTCCATTCCGAGGAGCTTTTTAGACAGTCCCACAAGCGTACCGCCTCCAACTCCCGTACCGCCGAGATATTCCATTTTTTCACCGCGGCGGGCATGAATAACCGCTGTACCTGTGCCAAGGCTTACTACAATGGCTTCATCCAGCCCCGAAAGGAAGAGCCCTCCAAGACCGATGCAATCAAATTCAGGTACGCGCACACAGTCAAGTCCATATATAGATTTTGTAATTTTTGCAGAACCAACGCCCGTTACCTTTACAATGTCGATATCCGAAAGCTCAATATCGTTAATATCGGTAAATTTTCCGAAAGCACCGTACAGCGCGGTAATAGGGTCGGTAGCCCGCACAAAGAGAGGACTTATAAGTTTATTTCCACCGTCAGCTTTATTGAAGCCGACAATTTTTGTCGTGCTTCCGCCAACGTCAATTCCGATTACATAGCTCATTACGCAACCTCCAATTTAAGTTATACACATTAATTATACACTTTCTTTGCAAATTATGCAACTGTCAGTTTGACTAAATTTTCACGCTATATTTGTCAGAAACGCAAGAACAGCACTATGGTGGCAAAAAACTCCACCGATGAATCGGTGGAGTTTTCATTCGCGAACTGATTATTCAGCGTCCTCGGTCTTTTCAGCCTTGGCAGCCTTCTTAGGTTCTTCCTTCTTTACAAGCTCATACTTTGTAAGCTTGATGAGTGCCATTTCAGCGGCATCACCACGACGGGGACCGAGCTTATAAATCTGAGTATATCCGCCGTTAATATCGGCGTAATCGGGAGCGATTACATCGAAAAGCTTCTTAACAACGTCTTCCTTTGTGATGAAAGAAAGAGCTGCACGGCGAGATGCGAGAGTATTTTTCTTGCCAAGAGTTATCATCTTTTCAGCAAGACTGCGAACCTCTTTGGCACGTGTCAAAGTGGTTTCGATAGAGCCATTTTCAAGCAGATAAGTTACCATGCCTCTAAGCATTGCTTTTCTGTGCGCGGTAGGTCTGCCGAGCTTTCTGGTTCCGGGCATTGGAATTCCCTCCTTTTGCGGTTTAGTTAGAATATGAATTCGGATGAATAAAGCATTGTTCAAAGCAGCAAACTCCGAAGTTTATGCCGGTTTTGCGAAGCAAAATAATCGGCGAAGCCGGTTAAGGCAGAAACTTCTTAGCAAGTCGCAGATTTGCTTTAGTCTTCCTCTTTCTCCAAATCGAGGCCCAAGGAATGTAACTTCTGAATTACTTCCTCAAGCGATTTCTTACCGAGATTGCGGACCTTAATCATGTCCTCCTCGGTACGGTTGGTAAGGTCTTCAACCGTGTCAATGCCGGCGCGCTTCAAGCAGTTGAAGCTTCGTACCGACATGTCAAGCTCCTCAATGGTCATCTCAAGAACTTTTTCTTTGATGGTTTCTTCACGCTCAACCATTATTTCCGCCTTCTTCGCTTCGTCAGAAAGGTCCACGAAGAGGTTGAGATGCTCGTTGAGTATCTTGGCGCCAAGCGAGATAGCTTCTTTAGCTGAGATTGTGCCGTTTGTTAAAACCTCAAGCGTTAACTTATCGTAATCGGTATTACTTCCGACACGGGTGTTTTCTACCGTATAGTTTACATTGTATACGGGAGTATAAATCGAGTCGGTGTAAATAAGTCCGATAACAGAGGGGTTATTCTGCTTATTCTTTTCCTGGGAAACGTATCCTCTGCCGTGATCAAAGGTAAGCTCCATATAGAAGCGTGTACCCTCACTTACGGTTGCGATATGATGCTTCGGCTCAAGAATTTCGAGATCCGCATCAGCTCTGATGTCACCTGCGGTAACATCACACTGTCCGTTAACGTCAATAGTAACAGTTTTAGGACCGTTTGAATGCAACTTGGCAGTAATGCCCTTTACATTGAGAACGATTTCGGTTACATCTTCCTTAACGCCGGGAATGGTCGAAATTTCGTGGAGGACGCCATCAATTTTGATGCTGACAACAGCAACGCCGGGAAGTGAGCTTAAAAGCACACGTCTTAAGGAATTACCAAGAGTAGTGCCATAGCCACGCTCCAACGGTTCAATGATGAACTTGCCACTTCTGCCGTCTTCACTTAAGTTAACGGTCGCAATATTAGGCTTCTCTATTTCTATCATTCAATAACCCTCCTTATGAGTATAAACACAGCCTTGTAAATGCACTGGGTATATCGGAGTCTGTTATTACTTAGAGTACAACTCAACTATAAGCTGTTCTTCGATTTCGTAATCAATATCCTCACGAGTAGGAAGTGCGATTACCTTTGCAGTACCGTTTGTCTTGTCAAGCTCAAGCCACTTGGGAGCAATAACTCTGTCCATATCCTCAATAAGAGCCTTGAACTTATCCTTAGAACGGCTGGTTTCCTTAAGGCCAACGGTATCGCCCACCTTAAGCAAATAGGAAGGAATGTTTACCTTTTCGCCGTTAACGGTAAAATGTGCATGATTTACGAGCTGACGCGCCTCTCTGCGAGAATTTGCAAGTCCCATACGGAATGCAACATTGTCAAGGCGGCGCTCAAGAAGAGAAAGAAGATTTTCACCGGTCTTACCGGACATTCTTTCTGCCTTCTCATAATAGGTGTGGAATTGCATTTCGAGTACGCCGTAGATAAACTTAGCTTTCTGCTTTTCCTGAAGCTGAAGGGCATACTCTCCCTTTTTACGAGGCTTTGCTGTAGCATTGCGGGTTGTGGTCTTCTTGTCGTAGCCAAGAACTGCGGGAGAAAGACCGAGTGCCTTGCAACGCTTTGCAATAGGTTGATTATTCTTTGCCATAATCTTTTAATCCTCCTTCTGATTAAACTCTTCTGCGCTTGGGAGG
>JAZNUF010000136.1:0-5013 GCA_045592185.1 Candidatus Flemingiibacterium sp. | reverse complement strand
GAACAATGACGACAAGCTCATGGCTGCCGAACCAATCATCGGACTTAGAAAAATTCCAAATCCGGACAAAACCCCTGCCGCCACGGGAATTCCCAAGACATTATAGAAAAACGCCCAAAACAGATTCTGCTTTATATTCCTGATGGTAAGCTCAGAAAAACGGAGCGTGTCCGGAATGTCAAGGGGTTCACTTTTCATAAGCACTATATCTGCGCTGTCAATGGCAATATCCGCGCCCGAACCAACCGCGATTCCAACATCTGCGCGGGCAAGGGCCGGTGAATCGTTTATCCCATCTCCCACAAAGGCAGTGCGAATCCCCTTTTCGCGGTATTCGGAAACGATTTTCTCTTTATCCTCCGGAAGCAGCCCGGCATGAATTTTATCAATCCCCGCCTCCTTTGCAATAGCGGTGGCAGTTATTTGATTATCGCCCGTTAGAAGCACTGTTTCGACTCCCTGCTCATTCAAGCGTTTTATAGCTTCTGTGGCAGTGGGCTTGATTTTGTCCGAAACGCCGATAATTCCGACAAATTCGCCGTCAAAGGCAAAAAGCATGGGAGTCTTTCCCTCTCCTGCAAGCTCGCGCATTTTCACCTCGGAATCTCCTATGAAAATTTCCATCTCGCTCATAAATTGCAAATTCCCCGCAATAGCGATTTTGCCATCAAGTACCGCCTTTATCCCTCGTCCGGATATGGCTGTAAAGTCGTTCACACTCTCGCCTTTATAGCCCCTCTCAAGACAAAATCCGCGAATTGCCTCGCCAAGTGGGTGCTCGCTGTGAGCTTCAATGGCGGCGGCAACCCGAAGAAGCAATTCCTTGTTATCTGAAATTACATCTGTAACTGATGGCTTTCCTTCGGTTATGGTGCCGGTTTTATCAATAAGCAAGGCTTTGACACCGTGTAAGGTTTCAAGCGCCTCTGCCGATTTCACAAGAATTCCCCGTTCCGCCATGCGACCAACGGCTACGGTAATCGCCACGGGAGTCGCAAGTCCCAAAGCACAGGGACAGGATATAACAAGTACGGAAATAGCACAGTTTAAGGCAAAATCAATAGATTGTCCAATAACTAACCACACTACAAATGTGACCACAGAAATTCCCATAACTACCGGGACAAATATTCCGCTTACTTTGTCCGCAAGCTTTGCTACGGGCGCTTTCGTTGCCCCGGCATCCTTTACAAGCTCTATAATCTTTGAAATGGTTGTTTCGCTTCCAACCTTTTCGGCACGGTATTTGAAGCTTCCGTTCTTGTTTATGGAAGCACTGATAACCCGGTCGCCCACGGTTTTTTCAGTTGGAATCGCTTCGCCGGTCAAGGCAGATTCGTCTATATAGGATGAGCCATCAACGATAGTTCCATCAGCCGGCAGAGATTCTCCGGGACGAATAAGAACGATATCTCCCACCACAAGCTCAGAGGATTTTATTTTAACAATCTCTCCTCCTCGCTCCACAAAAGCTGTAT
This sequence comes from Candidatus Flemingiibacterium sp., assembly GCA_045592185.1. Taxonomy (GTDB): domain Bacteria; phylum Bacillota; class Clostridia; order Oscillospirales; family CAG-272; genus Flemingiibacterium. The sequence continues at coordinate 3,535 of JAZNUF010000136.1, read as the reverse complement.
CGGGAGCAAGCTTCATAAGCTTTTCAACAGCTCTTCCAGTCTTGTTTTTGCTCTTTTCTTCGAGGTATTTTCCAACAGTAACAAGAGTCAAAATCATCGCCGCAGACTCAAAATACAGATTCCCGCCATAGTAGCGGACAGTTTCAAAATCCCCGTGTCCTGCGGCATAGGTCATTATGAGTACTGCTATAACTCCATAAATCGCCGCAGCACTTGAGCCTACGGCCACAAGAGAATCCATATTGGGTGAACGGTGTGCTAAAGCCTTGAATCCCACAAAATAAAATTTGCGATTGAGATACATTATGGGCAAAGTTAAGAGAAACTGTACCAATGCGAAGAAGGGCATATTTTCCTCACCGTGAAAAATTGGCGGCGTAGGAAGTCCTACCATATGCCCCATTGTAAGATACATAAGTACAATTAAAATTGCCACGGAGCCAAAAAGCCGTTTTTTGATAGCTTTTTCATCACCAGAGCCCTCATCTTTGTCAGGTGCGGTTCTAATTTCAGCTGCGGACGTTTTTTCGATTATAGGAATCGCTTTAAAACCCGCCTTTTCTATCGCAGCACAAATTTTGCCGGACACATCCGCCCCCTCTTCCGCCTCCACCACGAGCGTTTTTGCAAGAAGATTTACTTCCGATGCGATAACTCCGTCAATTCGCCTCGTTACCCTCTCCACAGATGCGGAACAAGCGGCACAGCTCATGCCCTCTACCGTAAATTTCAGCTTCATTTGCCTGCACCGTCCCCATCTTCCGACTTTTTAAAAATGAGAATCTTTGACGCTATATAGTTAACAACAACCGTAACTACCGATACGACAATTTTTGAAATTCCATCGCTAAAAACCAATCGTTCGACCATCAAACGCATCAAAAGCCATTCGAGCACGCCGGAAGCAATTCGCACACTGACAAATTGCCACATCTGGCGAAACAGTCCGCCACTGCTCATGTCTTTGTCGCGGAAAACAAAGGCCTTGTTTACCACAAACGCAAAGGCTACAGCCACCACCCATGACCCCCACTGTGCCCATTGATAATAAACGGATAAGCCATCGGCAAGAAGAAAATAACTTCCCCAGCTTACCAAAGTGGTAAGTCCGCCGAAAAATACATATACAATCAGCTCTCGATATTTAGAAAAAAGCTCCTTAATCTTCCCTATCATGCAAAATAAACTCCTCATATTTTTGAGCTTCACCCAGCAAATTTATAGCGGCAAGCAAGGCGTTTGCAGACATATTCCCCGGTAAAGATAAATACTTACACAGCCGTATCCGCTTTGCCGCAGACGCTTCTCCACCAGAAAGTCCATCCCTGTAAAAATCATTTTTTGTAATCTCACGGTCTGGTGTTCTTATACCGCCTTCCGATGCAAAGGGCTCGAAAAGTTCACGGAGCAAATTTATCTCCATTCCCTCAACTCCGAGCATACCCTCCTTAGAGGGAGATTTTTTTCGCCGTTCCTTGCCCTCAATCTGCGGTATATACAAGTGATAAAGCTTGTTCTTCGGCAAAATTTTATTGAAATAATTTCTTATGACAAGCCCTGCGCCATCGGAATCAGTAAGGATTATAATTCCTCTTGGCTCGGCAAGCCGGCGTACAAGTGCCGCCTTTTCCTCAGAGGCGAAAACGCCAAATCCGTCTGTGACGATAATTTGTCCGTCAACAACTGAAGATACTTTAATTTTATCGTATTTTCCCTCAACCACAATAGGGATGTCAATCTTAATTTTTTCACTCAATTTAGAATACTTTCCTTTTTCTGTATTGGAATGACCGTACCACCAGTCGTTCAAGGAGCAGGTACTCATCAAGCGGCATGGATTTTAAAGCCTCGTCCGTTTCGGCGCAAAGAGAAATAATTTCCTCAAGAGCCGCTTTTTCGCAGGATTTCGCACGTGTCATGCGTATTTTGGCAACATATGGATGAAGCCCCAACCGTTTCGCTGCCTCCTCATGTCCCATTCCTGCCTCTACGCACAGCTTCAAAGAATATAAGTCCGTGTATATTTTGGTAATTCCTCCGAGAATCACCGGCACCGGCTCTGAGCGCATTTTCATGTCCCCGAGAATATAAAACGCCTTTTCGCTGTTGGCATCAAGTATTGCGTCAGCAAATTCAAAAGCACCGATTTCTTTGTTTTTGGGGCAGATATAATCAATATCAACTCTCTGAAGCTTATCTCGTTCTTTATATTTTAGATACGCAATAAGCTTTGTAATCTCTCCCTCAAGTGTGGTCATATCATGCCCGACCGATTCAATTAAGTAAACACATTCTGCAGGCTCTGCAATGATTTTTTCTGAGGAAAAATGTTTCCCCACCCACATGGCAAGCCGCTGTGTGGTTTCATGAGCAAATTCCACGGGAACAGCATATTCACAGAGCAGCTTCATCATCGCGCTGGGAGATTTGGGTTCTCCGGGGTCAAAGTTTTCCTCAGTTGTATAAATTATAAGAACGGTGTCCTCGCTTTCGCAAGCACGCGCAAGTGCCGCTTCAAGCCCCTCTGTATCCGTTTTTTTTCTATACTCCGAAAATGGGATTTCATAAAGCTCCACAAGCTTCATGTCACTCATGACAGGCATTGCTTCCACCGCCGCCATAAGTGACTCGGCCGTATAATTGTCGCGAGTAAATATAAAATGGTTGAACTGTGAAACGCTTTCGTCTTCACAGAGTTTTTTTCTTATAGCTTCAAGCTCGCGATGCTTAAGAAAGTTCTCATCCCCATAAAAAAGATAAGCACCCGCCTTTATATTTTTATACTCGGTTCTGAACATAGCACCGCTTATAGGCTTATTCCCCATGCTTACCTCCTTAATCAGCCGTAATTACTTATATAGGTCTTACAATAATGTGCATAAGCGAGCATTGCACAAGACTGCCGCGGAATTCCATTCCATAACTGATTTTAAGTTCTCCTCCGTCCTCTTTGAGATTGTTTATCATCTGCTCTGTGTCAATCACAAGAGGAAGCTCCATTTCCGGAGTGTTTTGTGAACACATAATTCTCTCTCCGTCTTCAAAGCAAAGAGTACCGCTTACACTCCCTCGTCTGCTCATAACCACGAGCTCAGGTCGGTCAACATCAAAGGAAATGTTGGTCGTAGTCCCATCCATTCCCGTAAGCTCTGATTCTTCATATTCAAGGGAAAGTCTGCCGTTTTTAACTTGTAAGGTTCCCTCATAATCTATGTCTATTCGCTGAGCATTTACTGAGTCGAAATTGTCCGCGCTGAAAACATCCACCACGGTAACATTTTTAACATAGCCGTCATTCGGCGTAAAATGCGCCGATTTAATATTAATCATCACCGGTTTTGACACTGTCGTTCTCCTAAACTATAAATAAGATAAAAGCATATGTACAATCGGTTTTACGCCCGACTCTACATGAATTATACCACTTTTTCTTTACCTCTTCAAGGGATATTTGTAAATATTCAAAATATTCTACACAAAATTTCATGGTCTAAAAATCGGTATTATTGAAAAACTAAAGGTATCAAAACAAATA
>JAZNUF010000135.1:0-2795 GCA_045592185.1 Candidatus Flemingiibacterium sp. | reverse complement strand
GAGGAAAAATCGCGCCGCCGCCTCATCAAAGCGTGAATGTTCAATCATTCGGAAAAGTCTTGCAGAGACATCTGTAAAGTTTTCGACATTTATACCGAATTTTGAAAAATATCCTGCCGCAAAATACTCCGTCAAGCCCTTGGCGCAAATAAGCGCCGCCATCTCCGCCTCTGCCGTAGACCCAGGGAAAGAGCGTGGAAAACTCTTATAGAAAAGGTGGTTTGCCAAAAGCTTTTCAAGATAAACTTGAAAATCCCCCTCAAGCTTAAAGGGTGATGAGGAATCAAGACTGTCGCCGCACAGCTCAAAAAGCTCTCTAACTGCTTCGGAGCTCCTGGCAAGTTCATGGGCAAAAACAGAAATTTTTTCATGTTCAAGAGCGTGAGTATGCAGTTTTGCGCCTAATTTTTCGGACAATCTTAAAATTCGCTCGTCCAACGAAAAACGGCGGTCTGAAATAATTTCTATAGCCATACAGCGTTTTTCAGTGTATTCAAAGGCTGACATCTCCGCAGCAAAAGAGATTTCGAAATTTTCATCAATCATCTCAAGCAAGCCTTTTTTTATAGACAGTTTCCCATCGTCAGCAAAAAGCAGCTCCAAAGTCTTTTCACAGCTGGAAGACGTACAGCATTCATAAATAGGCATTGAGCGAATCATGCGAGGGTATCTGCGACATATTTCAGGAATTGCCTTCTCCCCACATTCACGGTGCAGCAAACAAAATCCATCATCCGTTTGAATAGGGCATTTTCCTTGCCAATTATAGGATATCATAGCATATCGCTCAGCCGTTGGGGATGGGTTTGAAGCAGGTTTAAAGGCCACATCAAGACGGCGGCGAAGCTCAGGCGAAGCCTCTGTGCCCGTCACCCTAAAATAATCGTCACGGGATAATGTTATTCCCCATCCTTGACAGCACGTGGCACGGCAATCACCGCATTTGCAGATAAAATTTTCATAATACTCGGGGTAAACAAACTCATGTTTGTAGGGCATAATTTACGCCTCTTTCATTTTCAAACTTTTACCATAAATTTTCTTTTTATAGATTATATCACATTTTTTGCCATATTTCAATACAAAAAATAAATTTTTTTTGCAGAGGAAAATTAATGAATATAACAAGCGTCAAATCTACGCAATTTTACAAATATGGAATATGATACAATGAAGCGGCATTATAACAGCTACGCTTATGTTAAAATGCCAATTTAAAGTCAAAAAAAGAATTTTTTATCAAAATCTCTTGCAATTTTCTGTAATATGTAGTATAATAATGGTTAGTAATTTTAGTTTTTTTGCAAGTTACGGTTTCAAAAATTGCATTTTAAGGAGTATATATGCGTTACACATCCCTCTCTCATGCAGAGCTTGAGGCGGTTGCTGCCGACCTCCGTGCGGAATATGCAAAAATTAAAGAAAGCGGTCTTTCTCTCGATATGTCGCGGGGTAAGCCCTGCCGTGAACAGCTCGATATTTCCAAAGATATGCTAACGGTTTTACGCGAAAACGAGGATTGCTTCGCCGAATCGGGGCTTGATTGCCGCAACTACGGACTTCTCGATGGGCTTCCCGAGGCAAAAAAGCTATTTTCTGACCTGCTGGGTATCCCCGCCAAAAACATTATTGTGGCCGGAAATTCAAGTCTTAACTTGATGTATGATTCTCTCGCACGCGCCATGCTCTACGGAGTTCTCGGCGGTGAGCCTTGGTGCCGTCAGGGAAAAATCAAATTTCTTTGCCCCTGCCCCGGTTACGACCGCCATTTTGCGGTTACCGAATCCCTCGGAATCGAACTTGTTCCCGTCCCAATGACCGAGCTCGGCCCAGATATGGATGTGGTTGAAAACCTAATTCGAGACTCCTCCGTTAAAGGAATTTGGTGTGTGCCGAAATATTCAAACCCCGAGGGAATTACCTATTCCGATGAAACAGTTCGCCGAATCGCCGCCATGAAGCCGGCAGTAAAGGACTTCCGAATAATGTGGGACAACGCCTATGTCATTCACGACCTTTATGACGAGGGCGACAAGCTTCTCGACATTTTTGAAGAAGCGGCAAAGCACGGCAATGAAGATATGGTTCTCTACTTTGCCTCCACCTCCAAAATCAGTTTCCCCGGTTCCGGTGTGGCAATTATAGCGGCAAGCGATAACAATATAAACCAAATCAAGTCCATAATGACCGTTCAAACTATCGGTCACGATAAATTGAATATGCTCCGCCATCTGAAATTCTTCAAAAATGCCGAAGGTGTTCTTGAACACATGAAGCTTCATGGGGACATCATACGCCCGAAGTTTGAAATTGTCCTTTCTGCTTTCGAAAAAGAATTAAGCGGTATTGCAGAATGGACTTCTCCCCGAGGTGGTTACTTCATTAGTCTTAATGTTCCCGATGGAACGGCAAAACGTGTTTACGAACTTTGCTCCGAAGCGGGCTTAGTGCTGACAAATGTTGGTGCCACTTTCCCTTACGGCATCGACCCTCGCAACCGTAATCTTCGAATCGCACCCACTTTCCCGAAAAACTCAGACCTTCAGAAGGCTTGCGAAGTGCTTTGTCTATGTGTTAAGTTGGCGGCAGTAGAACAGGCGCTTTTAGCTTAGATTTAGCGTGAAATTTACAATATGCAGAAAAGGCGTCCCAAATTGAACTGCCCCAAATTGTGCGGACAGTACAAAAAAGCACATTAAGGTAGAAAAAATAATAATTAAGCAACGAACTGACGTCGCTTTTCGAGTGGTGTCAGTTTTGTTTTTAGTTGGATACGTTCGTTGTTGTAGAACTGT
>JAZNUF010000134.1:0-2925 GCA_045592185.1 Candidatus Flemingiibacterium sp. | reverse complement strand
TTCTTTCATATCATGTGCGGATTCGGAATCCGCAAGTCAAGCATAAAAGAAACAATTAGACAAGAACGTTTTAAGCAGCGCAAATCCTGTACATGGGGTAGGGATTGCAGAGAGAGATTTTTCTTTATTTTCAAAGACTTTGATGTACTATCCTACGGATTCCGAATGCGTATATTGAGGATGACATCAAGCTTTTAACCTTTCAACAACCCCATTCATTATGAAACTTCATTTGCCTCATTCTCTTCGTGCTGCTTTGCTTGTGCTTCTTTGTGTTGCCTCTTCATCCGCTGAAGATGTGCTGCAAGATACCTCATATTCCGTGAGTCAACGTTATTTTGCTCAGAGTGGAAATTATGTGGGACAAGGGGAGCAACCTACCTATAATTTGACCTTTTCCGGCGATCGCCTCACGGCCATTTCACCACTCCCCAACAGCATGGGCTTCGTTATGTTTGATGCTAATACGCTGGATATTTCAAATATCAAGACTTTGACGTTTAAGGATTTTTGTCTTAAGACGTTCTCGGTAGACGTGGATGGTGATGGATGGTCCGAGGTTACCGCTGATATGGGCGCTGCTATTTGTGCCGGGGGAGCCAGCCGTGTGTCTGCCGGCGTAGGCATCGAGTTGTGTGGTTCCATTCTTCTTTCAAATAATGGGGCGATACAATTCATCAACAACGTGGCAGAACGAGGCGGTGGTGGTGCCATCGGATTATCAAATGGTTCCGATTTAAATGTTAACGATAATCATAGTGTCTTGTTTGATAGTAACACCGCAAGCATGGGAAGAGGCGGTGCTATTGTTGCATACAATTCAGGTGTTTATTTTAGAAGAAACAATGCGATTACGTTTACGAATAATAGAACGGATAGTTGGGAAGGTGGTGCCATTAATATAGGAGGCTCAACATATAGCGAGACAACCCCCATGGTGTTTGATGCAAATAAAAGTATCGAGTTTTCATCGAATTATGCTCGCTCAGGGGGGGCTCTTAGAATTGGTAGCAATAGCTCAGAGACTCATGTTTTCCAAAACAACATCGGAGATGCTTCAAGCTCCGATACTGTGGATATCCTCTTTAAGTTAAATGAGTCCACTTTTCAAGGTGGAGCCATTTATACGGAGAAAAAACTTCAATTCCTGAACAACGGCTCCATTGCCTTTGTTGGTAATGAGGCCGGCAATGCGGTTCAAGCCAATTCTGCATCCAAAGATGCAACCCGTGGCGGAGCCATTAGCGTTATGGGAAGTTCCTCTGAACTTATTTTTGATGGAAATGTCAGCCTTCTTTTTCAGGAGAATAAGACGAAGTGGAGTAGCGGTGGTGCCATAGATTTGTCAGGCAAAGGAATGAGCATCTGCAATACGACCGGGAGCGTGTCTTTTTACAAAAATGTTGCGGGCTCAGCGGGGGGTGCGGTGTATGGTATAAGCTCGAGTGGGATGATTTTTGATAACAACCTTTCATTGGTATTTGAAGAAAACAAGGCGAATACCAATGGTGGAGCCATTTGGGCTGAAAACGTGGATGTAAGCCTGACGAAGAATGGCACACTCCAATTTATCAACAACCAGGCGGTTGAATCCGGTGGAGCCCTTTACTATTACTACGGCAACACATCCTTGGTGAATATCAACAACAATGATTCTCTCCTTTTTGAAAACAATAAGGCCGGTAAGTATGGTGCTGCCGTTTATCTCGGACAGCGATGCGCCTTGAATATCAACAATAACACTTCCGTTGTCTTCCGCGGTAACGAGTCGCAATCCGGTGGTGCCATTTACGATTCCTTCGCAGAATCCGGCACCTACGATATGTATTTGAATCAAAATACTACCTTGCTGTTTGAAAATAATGTTGCCGATGGGGGCGATGGTGGTGCTTTGTATGTAGGTGAGGGGCAAATGGCGTACAATACCTCTGTCAGTTTCCTCAACAATTCTGCCACCTATGGCGGCGCCGTTTTCAACAGCAGAGATATTTTCAAGATAGAAGGAAACGGAAAGGTAGATTTTATTGGCAACAATGCAGAATATGGTGGTGCCATGTATTACGCCTCGTATAATAATTGCGGAATCAATATTTTGGGAAATAGCGGTGATGTTACGTTCCGGGATAATCATGTGCGCCACTATAATACAGACGGCGAATTGGAGAGTATTGCCCTCAATTCTGTGGATTTCAATGTAGGGTATACTCATGACAACAATTTGGCTGCCAATGAGGGGCAATCTATCATCTTTGCCGATGCCATAGCTGATAGACTTTGTGATACGACTAACGTTGATAAAACATTGTGCAAGACCGTCTTAAACCGCTACACTCCCATTGGGCAGAGCGAAGCTGTTGTCACCCAAGGCGAAATCCTTTTCACAGGCAAGGATGCTGCCACTCGCTTGGCTGCACTTTGGGAGAAAAATGGGCTGAAGCCTCAAGGTGAGCTCTTTGATTCTGCTTTGGTAGAATCCACAACCTCCAATATCGGGCACACAACTTTGTATGGCGGTACGCTGGCCGTAGAAGACGGTGCTGCGTTAAAATTCGGCTATTTCTATGCGAAAGACGGCTCCACGCTGCGATTGAAGGACAGTACGGTTCACTTCTTGTTCAAGCAGTATTACTACCATGATTATCCCCTCTTTGAAAGTGGCTCCACTTTGTTAGTGGAGGATTCTGCAACGATGGAAGCTTCTACCATTAATGGCATTATGATGCAGGATGCATCTGAAATGAAGTTCCGCAATGCGGAGCTGATGCTCAGCGGCGCAATGCTGATTGGTGAAGAGGCAGAGGATGGCGTCGTCGCCTATCTTTCCGGCTATGGGGTGGGTGAGTATACTGTCTTGCAAACAACGGACGGCTTGTTGCAGAATGGCACGCTCAGCTTTGAGCATGAGGGGAATTGGAACCGGGAATT
>JAZNUF010000133.1:0-3064 GCA_045592185.1 Candidatus Flemingiibacterium sp. | reverse complement strand
GAGAAAGGTTTTCGTTATACCGCCAAGGTAACCTTAACAAATGAAGTATACCCCAAAAGGGAGTACGGCGGATTTTCCTTGCCGGCAGGGGAATATACCTCCCTGCGCATTTTGCTTGGCGAAGCCGAGGGACAAAATTGGTGGTGCGTCCTCTTTCCATCCATGTGCACTCCTTACGGGACAGCATCAAAAATCTCCGATGACCAGTTGACAGAGGCAGGACTCACTCCATCTCAGGTGAAAATCATTACAGGTGATTCCGCCGAGGTAAAAATCAAATTTCGACTTATCGAGCTGATTTCAAAATGGTTTTTATAAAAGCCTAAGGTGTAACCATAAATCAATCTCCGCCATATGCTAATAGTGGCTATCGGCTGTCCGCTAACCATTCCCCATGCACGATAGACGCACTCGTCTGATAATTTCATTAACCTAGGCCGCCCTTAACGGCGGCGGAATGGAGATTCACATGGAAAACACACCTGACGTCGGTTACCTCATTGTCAACGTATCCACCGCCCGCGGGGCAATCCCCCTTGCCGGTGCTTCTGTTACTGTGATGTATGATGAGCCGGACAATGATTCTGTTTTTGCCGTTTTGACAACAGGCTCAGACGGAAAAACAAGCAAGATTGAACTTCCCGCCCCACCTCGCTCCCTTTCCGAAAGCCCCGGTAACACAAAGCCTTACGCCACATACACCATAAGCGCAGAAAAGGATGGATACTATACCGTAACCGACACCCCCGTCCCCGTTTTTTCGGGAATTACATCAATTCAACCTATAGAAATGCTTCCCCTTGCCGAATACAATCCCGACAAAATATATCCACGATTCGGAATTGATAATACCGAAAACGAAAATCCGAATTTGTAAATCCTGTCTATGGGCTACGTTGACCTATCTTAGCGCAGCCCATAGCGATGATTTTTTATTCACCACCAAATAATGAAAGGAATGATTAATCTTGCCACTTCCCTATATTCCGGAAACCATCACCGTACATTTGGGAGCACCTGACGAGGCAGCGCAAAACGTAACAGTTTCTTTTCCCGATTACATAAAAAACGTTGCTTCCAGCGAAATATATCCTACCTGGCCCGAAAACGCTATTCGAGCCAATATCTATGCACAAATTTCTTACGCTCTGAATCGTATCTACACAGAATACTACCGCAGCCGCGGATACGACTTTGATATCACAAATTCCACTGCCATAGACCAATCATTCGTACCTGGCAGGGATATTTTTGATAATATCTCGGCCATTGTAGATGAAATTTTCAACGATTATTTGACACGTCCGGGAGATGTAGTACCGCTTTTTGCGACTTACTGTGATGGGATTGAAGTGCAGTGTGAAGGACTTTCTCAATGGGGGTCGGTAGAGCTTGCAAATCAAGGTCTGACTCCTTATGAAATATTAACAAGATACTACGGAACAAACCTTGATATAAATACAAGTACGCCGATTATGCCGTTTTCCCCTTCGCTTCCTTACAGACCCTTGCGTCTCGGAAACTTCGGCAACGATGTGCGAACCGTTCAACTTCGTCTTAACCGTATATCCGCGAACTATCCCTCAATCCCGAAAATCTATCCCGTAGACGGAGTTTTCGGAATATCCACAGAAAACGCCGTCAAGGATTTTCAGAGAATTTTCGACCTCACCCCTGACGGAATAGTAGGCCCTGCTACTTGGTATAAAATCATGCAGATATACGGAGGCGTTAAAAGGCTCAATGACCTTGCCAGCGAGGGACTTCAATTATCCGAGGTATCCGCACAATTTCCAACAGAGCTTCGTCCGGGAGATGAGAACATCTATGTAAGAGAATTTCAGTATTTTCTGAATGTTCTCGGCAAAAATTTAGCCGTCATCCCCGAGGTTGCCATTGACGGAAGCTTCGGTCCGGCTACCGAAGAAGCGGTAAGAGTCTTTCAAAGGGCATACGGCCTGCCGGTTACCGGTGTGGTAGATGAGGCCACTTGGACAGATATGTACAATGCTTACCGCGGTATACTAACCTCATCTCCTCAATACTATGGCAATGTTCCTGTAGTTCTGTTTCCGGGATATTTGCTACTGCTCGGTATGCAGGGAGATGAAATAAGTCTGCTTCAGGAGTATCTGCGCGCCCTTTCGGAAGTCTATCCGGAAATTCCTACGGTCACGGTAAACGGCGTTTTCGGAACTGTCACAAGGGATGCTGTGATTGCCTTTCAAAATCTCTTCGGGCTAAACCCAACGGGTATTGTGGATGCCTTGACCTGGCAGGAAATCACCGATGCCTATATTGATGTAATCAGCGGCGAATCCGCCGCCGAAGGACAATTCGGCGGGAGCACATTAGGATAGGAGATTACTATGAGAAATATTACAAACGAAAGAGAAAACATATCGGAATTACAGAGATATCTTCGTGAAATCTATCATTCTGACGGCTCTGTTCCTCTTGTAAACCCGGATGGAATCTACGGTGCCGAAACAACGACCGCGGTACGAAAATTCCAATCCGACAACGGTATTCCCGTCACGGGCAAGGTTGACAATGCCACTTGGAATGCCATATACACGGCATATCTCAAGGCTTTGGAGAACAACTCTCCGCCGCGAGGAATATACCCTTTCCCCAAATACGGGAATTACGAAATTTATGAGGGCGAAAACTCCGACACCGTTGCCATAATACAATTAATGCTTAAGGTGCTCTCGGATTTCTATGATGACATTGACGGGAACGAAAGGGATGGCATTTACAACGAGAAAACGATGAACGACATTAAGACCTTTCAAAAGAGAGCAGGCATTCCGATAACGGGAATAATAAATAAACTCACATGGAATGCCCTTGCATCGGAATACAATCGCTTGGGAAATGTAACGGATGCAGGATAAAATTTTCATAAACTTCCGCCAGCCTCTTGCATTTTAAGCAAAAACAGTTTATAATATAAGCATGAACGATGGAACGCCGTAAATTGATTTTATCTTATAATCAGACGGTGACCGTTTCAAAATTCATGATTTGGAGGAATAAAAATGGCAGACGAAATACTCGG
>JAZNUF010000132.1:0-1697 GCA_045592185.1 Candidatus Flemingiibacterium sp. | reverse complement strand
CCATGACAAAATTACTTGTCACTTTTGCACTCTCAACGATTGAAACAGCTTGTTCTCTTGCCTTTTCAAGCTCTCTTTCCGCGATAGCAAGCTTGTCCGCAATGAGTTTTTCGTTCTTTGTGCGGTATTCCTCAAATTCAATTCTCTGTTTCTCGGCTTCGGCACGATTTCTGTCCATTTCGATTCGGCTTGCCTCGAGCTTTTCGATAACCGATTCAAATTGCTTGTTGTCCTCGCTCACAAGGGATTTTGCCCGATTTATAATTTCATCGGACAAGCCAAGCTTTGAAGAAATGGCAAAAGCATTTGATTTTCCGGGAGTTCCAATAATTAACCGATATGTTGGCTTTAAGGTGTTAACATCAAACTCGCAGGAAGCATTAATAAAGCCCGGCGTATCAAGGGCGTATGCCTTAAGCTCCGCATAGTGAGTGGTAGCACCGCAAAGTGCCCCTACAGAGTGTACCTTTTCAAGCACCGATATAGCAAGAGCAGCGCCTTCCACAGGGTCTGTACCGGCACCAAGCTCGTCTATCAGCACAAGGGAACGTGATGTGACATTTTCGGTTATCTTAACAATATTCACCATATGAGATGAAAAAGTCGAAAGGGATTGCTCAATAGACTGTTCATCGCCGATATCCGCAAAAATCTCATCGAAAATGCAGATTTCAGAGGTATCCGAGGCAGGGATATGAAGTCCCGATTGCGCCATAAGGGCAAAGAGTCCGAGAGTCTTTATAGTCACCGTTTTGCCGCCCGTATTCGGACCGGTTATAACAAGAGTATTGGTTCCCTTTCCAAGGGTTATGGTCACGGGAACTACCGTATTTTTATCAAGAAGCGGATGCCGCGCTCTGACAAGATTTACCCATCTGTCACCCGTAATTCTCGCAGGTGTGCCGTCAAGCTTAAATGACAACTCACTTTTTGCGAAAATAAAAGCGAGGTGGGTTATGTTCATATAATTTAGCTTAAGTGAATTTTCTATTGCGCCCACAGCGGCGGAAAGCTCCGTCAGTATTCGCTCGATTTCCCCCGCTTCCTTAACCTCAAGCACTCGAAGCTCGTTGTTCGCCTCAACCACGGATAAAGGCTCTATAAAGAGGGTAGCACCCGATGCAGAGGTGTCATGCACAAGTCCGCGGACATCGTTTTTACACTCAACCTTTACGGGGATAACATATCTTCCGCCGCGCTGAGTGATGATATTTTCCTGTAAATATTTTGAATAAGAGCCACTTATAAAGCTCTGCAGCGAATCCTTGATTCGGTTGTTGACCGCCTTTTTCTTTCGGCGAATATCCGACAAGGCAGGACTTGCTTCATCAGCAACCGTATCCTCGGAGAGGATAGCCGTATAAATTCTGTCCTCTGTCTTTTTATCGGTTATAAGCCTTTCAAAAACATCGTCAACAGACGTACTTCCCTTGCGGTTGGTACGGCTGTATTCAAGCAGTGAACGGGAGGTTCTCAAGAGGTTTGCAATGTCAAGTAAATCCCGACAAGAAAGTATCGCTCCCTTGGCTGCGCGCTCCGCCGCATCCCGTATATCCTTTATTCTTCCGAAAGAAGGCATACCCTTGATGGTCTGCATATCTTTTGCTTCGGTAGTTTCCCTTTGCATACGCAGGACTCTGTCAGGCTCTTTTTCCGGGCGGAGGGACAACGCCATCTCCCTTGAACCATCGGTGGGA
>JAZNUF010000131.1:0-8894 GCA_045592185.1 Candidatus Flemingiibacterium sp. | reverse complement strand
ATCATAGAAGCAATGGATGAGTTTTACAGCATCAACCTTGCGGAAGAAGTAAAACGTGGTATGACAGAGAAAGCCAAAAGGGGTGGTGTTCTTTCGATACCCGGCTTTGGTTACAAAGTTGAAAACGGCGAGTATATTGTTGTTCCTGAAGAAGCAGAGATTATACGAAAGGTTTTCAGCGATTATGTGAATGGTAAAGGTCTTTTAACAATTGCAAAAGAACTGAATGCTATGGGAGTAAGAACACATCGTGGAAACAAAATCGAAAACAGAACCGTAGAATATTGGCTTAATAATCCGGTGTACATAGGTAAAACCCGTTGGAATCCTGATGGTAAGCTGTCGCGAAATTATACAGCAGATACTGCAATTATAACCGATGGTCCACATGAGTCTATTATCGATATGGAAACTTGGGATAAGGCACAGAAAAAAATGCAAGAGCAAAAAGCAAGGTTCCGAAAGTTCTTTAATTCTGACAGAAAAGGTTTGTCCCATTGGTTGACAGGAATCTTAAGATGTGAAAAATGCGGTAAGGTTCTGTCTTATCAGGGAGGATACTTCGGTTGTTCAGAGCGAAGCAGAGGAAAATGTGATGGCGTTGGATATATTAAGGCCGAAAAAATTGCTAAAATCATTCTTAACATCTTATCAGAAATGGAACTTCCAAATGTAGAACTTGATTTTGCTGAATCTGAAGTTTTGGAGGAATCGACCTATACAGATGATAGCAAAATTATCTCTACTCAGATTCAAAGGCTTGAGATTCGATTAGAAAGAGTTAAATTAGCTTATGAAGACGGTGTTGACACTTTGGAAGAATATAAGGAAAATAAAAAATCTATTCTTGATGAGATAGAAAAGTTAAAAGAAATGCTTGAAACAACTCAGGAGGAAGAACCCGAAAAGGAAACTAAAGTTGACAAGAAAGAGCTTCGCAGATTGACCGAGGTTTTGAAAGATGCTGATGTAAGTAATGTAGAAAAGAACAACATGGCAAGGACGATTTTTAAAGAAATCATAAAAGGAGGAAAAGACGGAAAGTCCCTAAAATGCGTATTTTGGAGGCGTTAGTAAAGATACTCTAACATTTTGGTACGCTCCACCATATTGACTTATAATAACCTTAGCAAGACGGGCGTTTGTGTTTTTTATTTTTACGGGGTATTGAAGCTTTTTTTCATATATCCACATGGTTAACGGCAACCTCCTTTAACATTTGCTTCGGGCTCCCAAGGCCATGGGTCATCAATCCAATGCCATACTCTACCGCATTTTTTGTTTGATACAGACATTCTTGTGTTTAAATTGTTTTGCTTTTGATAGTTTGTATTGGTTCGGATGTTACCGGGAATAGAACTAAATGGGGCAGGGGTTACAGTTGCACCGCAGCATGAAACTTTATTGCTGCTTTCTTCGGCGACTACATTGCAGGCATAATTGCACCCTTGGGAAGCACAAAGCTTTCTATATGCTTCGTAAGCTCGCTCATCATTCGGATGTGTGTTAAGATATAAGCGCAGTTCCCAAGCGGCAAATGACATTGCATGGTCGTTTGTCATTTCATTGTTCATTCTGACGTTTCCTTTCTATAAATTTGTATATATTTAGCACTTGCACCTTGTTACAGTGCGACCGCAGAAAGGCTTGTCGAGCTCGGGAAATAAAGTGCCGCGCTCAAGAGCAACCTCCGGCGGATACATACGCTCAAGTTCTTGGATACGTACATATGCCATTGCAAGAGGGAAATTGTCCAAAATGCGTGTATCCGCAAAGGAGAGGTTATCGGTTCCTTGCATAATAGTCATCTCTTTCTAATTTTTTTGACGGATTTCCGTCTGATATATTTTATGAGTGGCACGAAAGAGTGTTAAAATCTGTTGCCGTCATTTTTTTCAATAAATGCTTATTTGCCCCTTTTATTCTCAAACACAAAACCAATACTTTCATAGATAAGTCAAATAAAATATTTTCACATATATAGAAATACATATAAAGCAGCAAATGAAAAGGTCGGATGGAAATTTCACATCCGACCATAGAATTATTCTTTTCCGGTCCAACAATAGGTACAAAGCTTATGATTAGGCAAACCGACCGAGGCAAGCATATCATCAAGCCGATGATATTCAAGGGAAGTAAATCCCAGCTCGCGGCGTATATCTTCAACCATTCCTTTATATTCGGGAGTTTCCGGGTTCGCGTAAAGATGGAGCTTCTTGTTAGCTTCTTCCTCAGAGCCCTCTCTTTTTAAAATGATTCTCCTTGTTATGAGGTCAAGCTCACTTTTGGAACGTGAGAAGTTCAGGTACTTACAGCCGAACAAAAGGGGAGGGCAGGCAGTACGAATATGTACCTCTTTAGCGCCGCTTTGGTATAGGAAATCAGCTGTTTCCGAAAGCTGGGTTCCACGGACGATAGAATCGTCAATAAGCAGCAGACTTTTGCCTTTAATAAGGTCGTCAATGGGAACGAGCTTCATTTTTGCGATAAGGCTGCGTTGAGCTTGAAGCGTAGGCATAAAGGAACGGGGCCAAGTAGGAGTATACTTTATAAACGGGCGAGCAAAGGGTACACCGGAAGCATTGGCATATCCAATAGCATGAGCAGTGCCTGAATCAGGGACGCCTGCCACGATATCCGGAGTTACCTTTCCGTCATCACGTTTCGCTAGCATTTTTCCGCAATTATAGCGCATCATTTCAACATTAATGCCTTCATAATTTGAGGTGGTGTAACCGTAATATATCCATAAAAATGTACATATACGCATTTCTTCATGAGGGGGGGACATAGTTTCACAAGATTCGGGAGTGAGGAATACGATTTCCCCGGGACCTAAATCTTTATAGTGTGAATAGCCTAAATTAAGATAGGCGAAGCTCTCAAAGGAGGCACAATACGCACCGTCCTTTTGCCCTATAACTATCGGTGTTCTGCCAAGACGGTCACGGGCGGCATACATACCCTTATTTGTAAGTACAAGCATAGTCATAGAGCCGTCAATAAGCTCTTGAACGTATTTGATACCTTCTACCAGGCTTTCCTTTTGAGTTATAAGTGATGCCATAAGCTCGGTGGTGTTTACATCTCCTCCACTCATTTCGAGAAAATGAGTATATCCTTTTTTGAAGCATAAATCAATAAGTTCTTCTGTGTTGTTGACACGTCCCACCGTGGTAATTGCAAAATTCCCTAAATGAGAACGGACAATAAGGGGCTGCGGCTCCGAATCGGAAATACAACCGATGCCGAAATTGCCGTGCATTTCGCCTATATCCTTGTCAAACTTAGTGCGGAACGGCGAATTTTCTATATTGTGGATGGCTCTTGAAAAGCCCTCTTTGCCGTGAACAGCCATCCCTCCTCGGCGTGTACCCAAATGTGAGTGATAGTCTGTACCGAAAAACAAATCAAAAACGCAGTCCTCCCTTGAAACGACTCCGAATATTCCTCCCATATCTGACTTCCTTTCAACAACAATTATACTGAGATATCTATTATACCACATTTATCCTATTTTTTCAAGAGGGGATTGAGGATAAAATCTCAGGAAAGACAAAAATTTTTATTGAACAGCAAAAAACACCTGTGACCGCCCTTTAATGTGTTTCATAAACTGTAGTGTGTTGCACTGTGTTGTGACAAAGCCGAGAGAATAAAGGGAGGTACGATTACAGAAATGAACGACATAAGTAACTATAAATTAACATTCCTTGGCGGAGATATAAGGACGGTGGCGGCTGCGGCAAGACTGGCCGAAAAAGGTTTTTCACCGTCTATATACGGAATAGATATACATGGTAATAACTTGGTATCGGAAAAGTTATCCGGAACGGTTGACAGTGGGTGCTGCACCTCGGCAGGTGGAGCAGACATATCATATATAGATTTTGCTATGGGTGTAAGTGGGGATAAGCTTTCCTTTGAAGCATCGCTTGAAGCGGCAATTTGCGGGAGCTTATGCGTAATTCTTCCTTTGCCCGTATCAACAGATGGGATAAACCTTTGCACACCTCTTGACTGCTGCAGTTGTGTTAGTCTTGACAGTATACTTGAAATAATGAAAGTATCCGGCGTAGGTTTTGTCTGCGGTGGAAAGATTCCAGTGGATTTCGTGGAGAAATGCAAAGAGGCTTCCATTGAAGTTTTCGATTATTATGAAAGGGAAGAATTTGCCGTAGCAAATGCTGTCCCTACCGCAGAGGGGGCTGTTGAGCTTGCCATGGGGGAGCTGCCCGTAACGATTCACGGCTCACGGATGCTCGTGATAGGCTATGGCAGAATCGGAAAAGTTCTTGCAAAGCTCTTAAAGGAGCTTGGGGCAGAGGTTACGGTCAGCGCCAGAAAGGATGTAGATTTTGCATGGATTCAGGCAGGTGGCTTTGAGGCGGCGAATACCAATGAGCTCGCTTCTTTTCTTAGGGATGAGAAATTTGATGTGATTTTCAATACGGTGCCCGTGACGGTGCTTTCGGACAGAGAGCTTTCGTGTCTGTCAAAAAATACGCTCATTATAGACCTTGCTTCAAGGCCAGGGGGGATCAATTCAGCGGCGGCAAAGGAGCTGGGATTAAAAGTGATTTGGGCGCTGTCATTACCGGGCAAGGTTGCTCCGTTGACGGCGGGACAAATTATAGCCGATACCGTGCTTAGGTATATTATTTCAAAAGGAGGGAAGCGATAAATGCTTATTGGTTATGGACTTTGCGGCTCTTTTTGTACATTTGAACGCAGCTTGAATGTTATGAAAGAGCTTTGCCGTGCGGGACATCGGGTACTTCCTATAATGAGCGATGCCGCCTATAATATGGACACTCGGTTCGGAAAAGCGGAAGATATAAGAAAGAAAATTATGGATATATCTTCCGAAAAGATTATAAGAACAATCGAGGAAGCGGAGCCGCTGGGACCGAGGGTTCATTTGGATATTTTGATTTTATCCCCATGTACGGGCAATACCCTTGCAAAGCTTGCGGCAGGGATAACTGACACAGCACTTACAATGGCGTGTAAGGCTCATCTTCGTTCCGATAGGCCGCTGCTTATTTGCCTCGCCACCAACGATGCTTTATCGGCAAATCTTGAAAATTTAGCAAGGATGCTAAAGAGAAAAAATGTGTTTTTCGTTCCTTTGAAGCAGGATGATCCCATATCAAAGCCTCACTCCCTTGTAGGAGAATTTGAAAGAATCCCCGAAGCACTCAATGCCGCACTTAAAGGTGAACAGCTCCGTCCTCTTTTCACATAATTGAGTATATATGCACTTTCGGAGAGGTTGATTTATGCCAAAACTTACGAAAATCAAAAAAATTTTAGGAATTTTCGGAAAACTATTGCAATTATAAGTATTTTGTGATAGAATATCTATATATGATTTTGAAAACACATTTATTTGGAGGACTAATTAAAATGGATTTTGTTATTGGTATATTCTTACTCGTTGCGGCTGTATTTTTGATTGCTTCTGTTCTGCTTCAGAGCAGTAAATCCCATAAGCTTTCCGGAACTATCGTTGGTGGTGCGGAAACATTTTTCGGCAAAACCAAGGGGGCTACCATCGACCGCGTTCTTTCTAAGGCAACTGTTGTGGTTGCGGTTATATTCTGTGTTTTGGTTGTTGTTATGTACGTAATGCAGGATCAGATTGATCTTGGTTCTCTTGCGGGTACAGGCGAAAGCACACAGGATATTTCAAATGTTCTTGGTAATGACACCACTGCAGATTCCGATGAGGCTGGAGACACTACATCCGGCGAGAGTGATACCGCCGAGGATACTGCTGATACAGAGGGCACAACCGAAGCTGATTCTGATGGCGAATCCACCGAAGGTGAAGCAGACGACAGTGCAGATTCTGATACCGCTGATACTACTTCCGCAGAAACTCAGGAATAAAATTTAAAATTAAAAGAGCCGCCTGCCACGAGCATTGATGCCGGGGTATGCGGCTTTTGTTTTATGGTATAATAAAAGCAATAAATGCCTTCGCTCCGCTTCGGCGGATCTAAGTAAGCTTTTATTTAATCATAAATTTTCAAAATCTTTAACTCACAAGGAAAATTTATGATATAATAATTCTGAAGGATGTGATAATTATAAACAAAATAATTAATACTACGGACATGGTTCGCCTTATTGAAGAAACGGTGGACGGCGAATTTTATGTACCGATGGATATGCGAGAGTTTACAGCTTATTTGCGCCTTGGTGTACCGGAATACGATATGTTTGCAGAGGCTGTGGACACGCTTGTTTCAAAAGGGATACTTTCTAAAACCAAGAAAGGTAAGCTTGTTCGTTCTTCTGATATGGGATATCTCTCAGGTGTCTACCGTTCCACTACAAGAGGCTTCGGATTCCTTTCGCAGGAGGATGGGGATGTTTTTATAGCTTCCGACAATTCCGGCAGTGCCATGAACGGTGACACGGTTCAGGTACGGCTTATAAATGACAAGGGGGAAGTGGGGAATCATCGTAACGGCGAAGTAATTCGTGTTCTCGAAAGGGCGGTTTCAGAGGTCGTTGGTTCGGTTCGCGTTATTCGCCAATCTGCACCTAATGTAAGAGTGGGCAAAAAGGGAAGAAAGAAAAAACTTCCCGGTGGTCGTACAACAACGAGATTTCTCGTAAAACCCGATGACCCGAGGTATAATTTTAAAATAGAAGTACCCGCATCTCAGGCAAACGGTGCTTCCGATGGTGATAAGGTCCTTGTAAAAATCACATCATACAGCAGCGGTGTAAGTAATCATAATAAATTCCATGCCGGCAGCCATGTTGTCAGCGGTCGCATTTTAAAAATTTTTGGTGCTGCAGAATCAAAGGATGCCAATTATTATGCAATTCTTCATGAATGCGGTATCAAGCTAAGATTTGATGAGGAAACCTTAAAGGAAGCGCGAGAAATAAAAAGAGGATGCTCCCTTGATGGGCGGCTCGACCTCAGAGACAAGGTGATATTCACTATTGATGGCGCGGATGCCAAGGATTTTGATGATGCTATTTCTCTTGAACGTGAAAAAGACGGATATTTACTTGGCGTTCACATTGCCGATGTAGCGGAATATGTACGTCCGGGGTCGGCGCTTGACAGCGAGGCAAAAAAGCGCGGAACATCGGTTTATTTTACCGATAAGGTTGTGCCCATGCTTCCTGAGGAGCTTTCAAACGATGTTTGTTCCCTAAATCTTAACGGTGAAAAATACGCCCTCTCCGCACTTATACATCTTGACAAGGATGGAAACCGCCTATCAGTGGATTTTTGTGAAACGGTAATCTCATCAAAAATGCGGGGAGTTTACCACGAAATAAATGATGCCCTTGAAAAGGGTGAAATGTCGGAATACTACGAAAAATACAAATCAATACTTGAAAATCCTCTTGAGCTTATGACCACGCTTTACGAAAAGCTTTTGGCAAAATCCCGTAAGAGGGGAGCTTTGGAGCTTGAAACCGCCGAACCGATTATAATTCTCGGTGAGGACGGAAGACCAACGGATGTTACTTTACGGGAGCGAGGATTAACAGAACGGATTATTGAGCAGTTTATGCTTGCTGCCAACGAGGCTGCGGCAAATTGGCTTTCCTCAATGGAGCTTCCTTGCGTCTTTCGAATTCACGAGGAGCCATCGGAGGAAAAGGTCAAGACCTTTGCGGAGTTTGTGAACAACATCGGACTTAATGCTTCTCCTCTGAGGCGGAGGAAGATACTGCCGTCAGCCTATAGAGAGGTTGCGGCAGAGGCGGAGGAAAAGGGGCTTTTATCAGTGGTTACACCGGTTATGCTTCGGTCTCTTATGAAAGCCAAATATTCCGCCGCTGCAGCTCCTCATTTTGGGCTTGGCTGTGAGCTTTATTGCCATTTCACCTCACCAATAAGACGGTACGCCGATCTTGCAACCCATCGTATAATAAAAGCGGTACTTCACGGCGAGATTGACTCCGAAAGCCTTGGCGCATATGAGGATTTTGCCAGAGATGCGGCTGCGGCGGCCAGTGATACGGAGCTTCGCGCCATCAATGCTGAACGGGAAATCGAGGAGCTGTATAAAACCATATTCATGTCAGATAAAATAGGCATGAGCTTTGATGGGGTCATAAGCTCCGTTGCAAGCTTCGGATTCTTCGTGGAGCTTGAGAATTCTTGCGAGGGACTTGTACTCATTTCATCCCTTGACGGGTGGTTCGAATACGATGAAAGTGCTCACAAGCTTGTGGGTGACAACGGCATTTCTTATTCCCTCGGTCAGAGGGTGAGGATTTCTGTTTCTGACTGCGATATAATAACTCGCCGCGTGGAATTTTCACTTACCGATAAAGGCTAAAAGGGCGGCAACGACAGCTTCTGAGGATGGGGCGGCCCTAAAGTCGCCCTTTCCTGTTATGCGGAGTGTGGCTTCGGTCAGACTTATGCCGTGTTTTTCACTTTCCGACACTATTTTGCTGCAAATATCGTAGCAGTCGATTTCATTTTCTGCTATTGACTCCGCACAGACTGCCATAGTGATTATTTCGTCCCCCTCCGTTCTTATGCCAAGGGTACGGAGTACCGCCGGGTCGCAAAAATTCATCTCTGCCATATAATTAGCTCGCCTATAATCGTTCAGCGATTCGAGCAGGTCGTGATTTAATGTGCTCCCTTCATATCGAGTCAGACCAAGCTCCCGAAGCTCGTCTGCAAGCTCTTTTGCCATCGGCGAGGTATCTCCTTCAAAAATTATTCCGTAATTCATTTTTATGACCATGGCTTTTGCATAGCAAAAGCTTCCTTTCTGTGGAATTGAGACCGGTTGGCGTCAGCCAAGCCTCGGTCATTGACCGAGGCTGGTCACAAAACATTGCCTGAAAAATTTATTTTTGGACTTTCCCCTATCTGTATCATTTCTAAAGAC
>JAZNUF010000130.1:0-11385 GCA_045592185.1 Candidatus Flemingiibacterium sp. | reverse complement strand
GTTCCGATTCAAAGTGAACATTATAATGATCTCGTAAAGATATTTCCACAAGGACATTTTGATGAAGAGCACACAAAATTAATTTATCAAGCAATGATATATCAATACCATCAAGGTCAATGGGGCAGAAAGTGAGATTTTCAAAATGCATGAATTGACCGTATTCGTTATGCTCGCCCTTAACAGCTACAAGCTCGTTTTCGATACGGATTCCGTGACTTCCGTCTACATAAACACCGGGCTCATCGGTAGTTATCATTCCTTCTTGGATTTTCGCCTCGCTTCTGCTCCAATGGAAGCTGTTGGGGCCTTCATGCACGGAAAGCAGGTAGCCTACGCCATGACCTGTACCGCACCGATAGTCAATACCACGTTCCCACAATGGCTCGCGGCATACAATATCAAGAGCCTTACCCGTAATTCCTTCAAGGAAAGTGAGACTCGCAAGTCTTAACATTCCGCAAGCTGTAAGAGTATAGTGTGCTTTTATTTCATCGGAGATTTTACCGAGGACAAATGTACGGGTTATATCGGTAGTACCCTCCAAATATTGTCCTCCGGAGTCAATAAGGAGCATTGGCACTGGGGCGGACTTGTCGATTTTTGAGAAGGATTCTTCTGTTGCGCTGTAGTGCATCATAGCGGCATTTGAACCGAAAGCGCAGATTGCACCAAAAGAATCGTCAAGAAAAGTAACACCCACAAGCTCGGCAGATTGGTGGCGTAGCTCATGGATCCGCTTCTCTGCAGCAAGTTCGTCTTCTATATTGTTGGTATACTTGAGCTCTAACATCATTTTTGTCATAGCAAGACCGTCAGATATATGAGAAAGACGAAGATTTCTCAATTCCGTTTCATTCTTGGTTGCTTTCAAAAGGAGAGTAGGGTTCTTTTCGTCTATAATGTCGCATCCGCAGAGAGCATTTACTATAGCTTCCGAAACGGCAGATTTATCTACCATTACCTTACCGGAAAGTTCGGAAAGTTTATTGTAGAAATCATTATACGGATACAGAGTTACCCCCTCAGAGGAAACTTGAAAGGCAACGTCCTCTGCCGCCGAAGGATTCACAAAAAGCATATCTTTCTCATCGGTGATTATGCAATATGAGAGGAAAACAGGTGTATTCTCCACATCACCGCCGCGAAGATTATAAAGCCACGCAATATCGCAAAGGCTTGACATGACAAGGGCAGAGCAGCTCTTTTCGCCGATAGCTTTTCTTACGTCTGCCAGCTTGTCGCTGTGGGAACGACCGGCGTATTTTTCGGAAAGCTTCCATAATTTCGCTGAGGGCAGGGGGGGACGATTTTCCCAAATAAGGGCAGGAAAGTCGATTGCCGTCAGAAGTTTTCCGCCCTCCGGAAGCTTCTTTCTCAGTCCATCCACAAACGCTGCAGACACGCATTTCCCGTCAAAGGCGAGAGTTTTGCAGTTTCGTTTTTCGTCTTTCATAAGGGTGAGAATATATTCAGAAGGAGTAGGTACGCCCTCGCTTCCTGAACGCATAAGGTCAATGGTACTGTCAGCCAGCTGACGCTCAGCTTGGATATAGTATCTTCCGTCTGTAAAGAGCTTTGCGTCATCTCTCGTAATAACAAGAACTCCGGCCGACCCCGTAAAGCCTGAAATGAAAGCCCGTGATTTAAAATAATCTCCTACATATTCCGATTGATGGTAGTCATCAGAGGGAATGAGAAGTATATCAGCCCCATGCTCCTTCATGTGAGCGCGCAGGGCGGTGAGTTTTTCTTTTACAGTCATGATTTCATATCCTTTCGTTAAATTATTCATCCAGCATTGGGAGATAGACAGGGCGTTCCGTGAAAACTAAAGAAGTTTTTCCTGCCTTTTTAAATTCGGTTTTGCCAACGGAGTATTCTTTATCGTATATCACAAAGCTTGCGTGCATGGTCTGTTCTTTGCCTATGGGCTTTCGGACATCTTCTCCGTAATATACGTCAAGATACAGCGTTTCAACATTTGTCAAATCTACGTTGGAAAATATAACCCGACGAAACTGGTGAATCATTCGCTCCGTTTCGGCGTAGGTATATTCGGTGTAAGTATTTCCGTTATTATCAGATAGAATGTAAACGAAAACTTCGCCTTCCGGACGCTCATCAAGCGAATAAATCCGCATAAGCTTGTTTATGGTACTGCGGTCATTATATCTGACGGTAAATTGCACTTCATTTTCGGAATATACAACGGCGGTATTTGAAATATGATAAAGACCTTTATCCGCATAAGGCTCGTATACCTCCTGCAGCTCAACTTCAAGCTTACCTGCTTCAAAGGCTTCAACCACATTCGGTGTCCAAGTAAGTCCCGTGAAGGCTTTGGGGATTTTCATAAAATACATACGTCCAAAGAGAAGTGCGAATGTGCCGATTATTATTACTGCAGCAATCAGCTTGAATATGAATTTTATGATTTTTGCGGCGGTAAAGGTTTTTTTGCTTTCTTCGTATTCGTAGTAATCCATGTCATCCATATAATGGCTCCAATCTGCCCATCGGGCGGTATGATTAACCAAATAAAAACTCAAATAAGGAAGTTTTTTTAGATATTCAAGTATATACCTTAGAATTATATCATATTTTTTTGCAAAATTCAAGTAAAATTAAAAGACTATACTTGAAATATGTGTGTACATATGGTAAAATAATACTGATATAGATTTAACGCCGGTTAAATATGCTAATATTTTACATACACCGAAAGGATGTTTACTATGGATTACAGAATTTCCGATAAAATGAAAAATCTAAAGCCCTCTGCTATAAGAGAAATTTTCAAAGCCCTTACCGACCCTACAATAATTTCCTTTGCCGCGGGAAATCCCTCCCCCGAATCCTTCCCATCTGAAGAGCTTGCGCGCATTTCTGCGAATATTTTTGCAAGGGAATCCTCTGTAGCCCTTCAATACGGAATAACCGAGGGATATGCTCCCCTTAGAGAGGATGTAAAGGCGCGTCTTTCCTCGCGTTTTGCCATTGATACTGACAATAACATGACTATAATCACTTCAGGCGGTCAGCAGGGAATTGAGCTTCTCTGTAAAACCATGTGCAACGAAGGGGATACGGTTATATGTGAAAATCCAAGCTTCATAGGTGCTCTTAACGCTTTTCGCTCCAATGGATGCGAAACTGTAGGTGTACCCCTTACCGATGGCGGAATTGACCTTGATATTTTGGAGGACAAGCTGAAAACCTGTCCTAAGGCGAAGCTTCTTTACCTGATTCCCACTTTCCAGAATCCTGCAGGCACTTGTATGTCTTTGGAAAAGCGAAAAGCAGTGCTTGAGCTTGCGAAAAAATACAACATTGTAATTCTTGAGGACAACCCCTATGGGGAGCTTCGTTTTGCAGGAGATGAAATCCCGACCATCAAATCCATGGACAAGGACGGGCTTGTGGTTTATTGCGGTTCTTACAGTAAAATTCTTTCTGCCGGAATGCGTATCGGCTTTGTATGCGGTCCCGAAACCCTCGTTACAAAAATGGTTGTGGCAAAGCAGGTTGAGGACGTTCATACAAATCTTTTCTTCCAGATGCTATGTCACCGTTATATTCAGGAATGTGACATCGACAGCCATATTGCAGGCATACGCGCTCTCTACAAGAGAAAATGCGAGCTGATGCTATCGGAGCTTGACCGCCTTATGCCGGACTGCGTTACCTATACTCGTCCCGAGGGGGGACTCTTCCTTTGGGCAACTCTTGATAGTAAAATTTCCCAGAGCGATTTCATGAAAAAGACTATTGAGAAAAAGGTGGCGGTTGTACCCGGTCAGGCATTCAACTGCGATGTTAACGCCCCCTCTCAATCCTTCAGACTCAACTATTCAACGCCCTCGGATGAGCAGATTATAAAAGGTGTCGGATATCTTGCCGATGCAGTAAAGGCAATGCTTTAAAATAAAGCCAACGAAAGGATAGCTTCCAAATGCTAACTAACGAATTTATACTGCTTCTTGTGGCGGCGGTACTTGCGGCTCTTACCGCATTTGTTATTACTCCTGCCGTCAGTGCTCTCGCTTATAAAATCGGTGCTATTGATATACCAAAAGACTCTCGAAGAATGCACAAAAAGCCGATTCCCAGAATAGGCGGACTTGCTATTTTTGCAGGCTTTATATTTGCTTCTCTTATATTCTGTGATTTAACTCCTTCTCTCATAGCAATATACATGGGCGGACTTATTATTGTTGCTGTAGGTATCATCGATGATGTTTTCAGAATCAACGCGTGGATAAAGCTGATAGCTCAAATTGGTGTGGCGTTTATAGCTGTTTCCCAAGGAATTGTGGTTGAATACGTTAACCTCTTCGGTAATTATGTACACTTCGGTATTTGGGCCATACCCATTACCATCCTTTGGATTGTCGGGCTCACAAATGCTATAAACTTAATTGACGGACTTGACGGACTTGCCTGCGGAGTTTCTGCTATTTGTTCCTCATCAATACTTCTTGTAATGCTTTTAAAAGGTGATTTGGCTTCTGCAGCAATTACCGCCACCTTGGTTGGTGCTTGCTTAGGCTTCCTGCCCTTCAACTCAAATCCGGCAAAAATATTCATGGGTGACACAGGTGCTTTGTTTCTCGGATACGCTATGGCTGTTATATCCGTATCGGGAGTTTTCAAGCTGCACACGGTGATTTCCTTTGTAATACCGCTGTCTATTTTCGGACTTCCAATCTGCGATACCGCTTTTGCCTTTATTCGCCGTATTATACACGGTAAGAGCCCTTTTTCGCCCGACCGCGGTCATCTTCATCACAGACTTATTGACATGGGCTTCAATCAGAAACAATCTGTCCACATTTTATACGCAATCTGCGCCATACTCGGTACTTCTGCGGTTATGTGTACCGAGGAGAATTTCGGAAAAGCTATTTTTATCATAGTTGTTGGCATTGCCGTTTTCTTTATCAACTTTATTATTCTGCGAAACAACAAAATGAGAAACAAGATGGGCATTGAACTTGGAGAGGCTCATCACAACGAAGATGAGAAAAATAAAGAAAGCTATGAAAAAGAAAATTAAAGAGGACTCCACTCCTGGAGTTGCTCTCGGAACTACCATAATCATAATTGTAATGGCTTTAGTTTTTGGCGCTCTATTTGTTTTTATGTATTCAAAGGATATGCTGTTTTTACCAAGCTTTGTTGAAGAATTATTCGGGCTTGATGAAAAAGAAAATGAGCTTCCTTGGGACATTGGAGCATTGTTGGAAATTGTGAAGTCCGGCAAAGACGATTCGCCGGAAAGCGTTGTTTTGGATGTTTCCTACGAAAGTCTTCGGGATGCATTTCTATGCGAAAAAGAAGCGGACGGTTTGTTTCTAAACTCACGAATTACTTACTATTCCGATGGCGATTCGGTATGGCATAATGTTAAATATTATCGTCACGGAGAAAAGTTTAGAGCTGAAATCTTTCCATCAGACAGCGATAGCATCCCAAGCATTATAAAAGCTGCAAATGAAGAACAAATTAAATATACGGACGTAGCTTCAAACGTGTCCTCTGTAATTATGAGAGCTGATGGTATTTCTTCGGAAAACGAAGCCGGTATTCCATCTGTAGATGATTTACTATCGGTGGTGGCTTTATTCCCCAAAAAAGAAGAGGATAACTCCGGTTTGTCTAATATTAGTACTAATGATTATACTCCGGAAATATCCGATGTAGAAGATGATAACTCAACTATCAGTGATTGCTCTTTGAAGCTTGTACACTTAGGTGATGATAACGTCTATTATATCGGCTATACTAATTCGGAATCGCAAATCAGGGAAGAATATTATGTGCTGCTCGAATACCGTATAATTATTTTTTCCACTGCCAAAAACGCCGATGGTGATTTTATTTATTCCTACGAGGTAACAGATTTTTCTACTGACTCCGAAATTTATAATCAAGACAGTTTATATGAAATTTCTTAGGGGCGCGGTTTTTTATTCCACGCCCTCGCTTTTACAAAGTTTATTATCCTAACAAGAGCAGGGCCAAGAGTATTATAACCTCGTCACGATTTTCTGCGCACCCTTTTTTGTCCCCGTTCATAAGAATCAGTATCAGCCCTATAATCAGCAAATCATCAAGCTCAAAACCTTTATCAAAGCGTGATAAAAGCCCCCCAAGAAGCCCCTTACGCTCCTTTTCTTCGTGATTACACTTACTTGATTGACACTTTGTGCAGGGTTGATTTTCTACATCAAGCAGGCAGCCTCCCCCTTGGTCAGACTGACACTCATTCTCTGTCTGTGAGTCAGAGCAAGGCGGATTCTCATGGATAGGTTCCTTTTCATTTATACAAGGCACCTCATCAGCGGTGAAAGCATTTCCATGATAATTTGCGGGTATATTGTATTCGCCCCTGGTGAAGCTTTGCTGGGCATTTTCTCCCGAATAATTTCGTGCGTACATATTTTCCCCCTTTCAGCCGAAAAGTCCGCTGCCTCCAAGAAATCCTCCCGCAAGGTCGGCGAGCTTCATTGCTTTTACCATCATATCTATCTTTTCTGCCCTTTGATTGCTCATATAAGGCTTTAGCGCAAGGAGTAAAGCTGCGCGGGAATCGCCCTTTTGTTTTCCTCCGAGTCCGTTAAGTAATGTGGGAAGAAAATCTAAATTCAAATTTAAATTTTCTCCCGAATCGGCATTTGCTGATGTTTTTGTTGAAGATTCATCAGCTATTTTAGATGAATCCTCTGATGGCGAGGGACTACTATCATTATTATTCATGTTTCCCATTATGCTTGACGCCATATTCATTATTTTACCGAGGGTTTCGGGATCTTCTGTCAGCTTGTTTATCATGGCGCTAAGATCAGGAGTATCAGCCATATCTGCTCACACCTTTCATTTCGGAATTTGGGGCGGCTACTTTTGATTTCCGCCAAGCATATTTATAAGATTTTCTGCTCGCTCTTCACCTATCAAGCCTACGGCTTTCTTTATGTCCTCATCAGTAGCGTTGGAGAGGCTGGCACGGACCAGGCGTATATTATTTACGGCTGCGCTTGACTTTTCTGCAGGGATTCCTGCAGCCGCGCACAACATATTTATGGTTTTAGCCAAGGTTGCGTCATCAAGACTCAGAAGTCTGTCAAGACTTGTTTTATCTAATTTCATAATAACTCCTCCTTTGTTCTGTTACTTTCATTGTATGTATATTTTAGAAAATCGGTGAATATACACCTTTGCTTGATGGTCAAGCAATGTTATTTTCAAGAATGGAAAGCTAATTATGAATTATTTGATTTTTTCCGATTCCCACGGGGATATTTTGTATATGCGGCGTGTTATTGACTCTTATTTTGACAATCTCGATGGAGTGATTTTTCTCGGGGATTTGCTACGCGATGCCGAAACCTTGCGTCTGTACTATCCCGATTTGAAAATTTACGCAGTTACCGGAAACTGTGACGGCATGACAAGATTTACAGAAGAAGTTTTAGAGCTTGGCGGCTTCTCCGTTTTGATTTTACACGGTCATACGATGTCTGTAAAATCAACCCTTGCGCCCCTTGAAGCCTATGCACGAAAGCTGAGGGTTGACATCGCTATGTTCGGACATACCCATGAGCGACTTGAAAAATGTATTATCGGAGATAGAAATTTATATTTATTTAATCCGGGCAGCATTTCTCGTCCGCGGGATGGGGTACCTTCTTTTGGACTTCTTACAATAAAGGACGGTCAATTTTTACTATCCCACGGTAATCCTCAAAATTTAGATTAAGGTGATGCTTATGAACTACATTCCGACAAAAAACAACAAAGCAACTCGCATTTCAATTATTTTTCTTTTCCTCGGAGTAATTTTGATGTTATTTTCGGGCTTTTTAGAGTACGCTTGGATTTTTCAGCTGATTTCAGCAAGTGTTATAGTTGCCGGAATACAGCTGCTTGTAAGGTTTGTTCTTTCCGACTACAAATACTGCCTTGAGGATTTGGATGATGGCAGTTCTGATTTGATTATTTATAAGGCGCAGGGAAGCAAAAAAATAAAAGTATGCCATATGTCACTGTCTAATGCTCAAAAGATAATTCGGCAAGGCGATAGAGCGTCTGACGTCAGTAAGCGATATAACTACGTTCAAAACATCGGCTGTCAATCATACAGTATACTTTTCTTAGATGGAGATCTGTGGATTGAAGTTATAATTGAAGCTGACAGCCCATTTATTTCGGAAATTGAGCGAAGAATCGGTACAGGGGATGGTAATATTTCCTTTGCCATGTAAAAATTTATAACATTTTAATGATAAGGAGAACAGATATGAAAGATGTAAATTACACAAAAGGGCTATTTGATTTTATAACAAATTCTCCGTCTGCTTTTCACGCAGTAGAAAATGTTTCAAAAAAGCTTACGGAAGCCGGATACACGCACCTCTCCGAGGGAGAGCCTTGGAATATTTCCAAGGGCGGAAAATATTTTCTTACCCGTAATCGTTCTTCTGTAATTGCCTTTTCTGTACCCGAAGGGCTCAAAGAGCCTAAATTCATGATTGCTGCCGCACATTCCGATTCCCCCACCTTTAAAGTCAAGGAAATTACCGAGCTTAACGGAATTTATACTCGCCTCAACACAGAAAGATACGGAGGTATGATTTTTGACAGTTGGTTTGACCGTCCCTTATCGGTGGCGGGGCGAATTATGGTTAAAGAGGGAAGTGTCCTCAAAACAAAGCTTGTAAACATTGACCGCGATTTACTTGTAATTCCTCACGTCGCCATTCATATGCAGAATCCCAACAATGGAATTACCTACAATCCCGCATCGGATTTAGTACCTTTGTACGGAGGGGAGGACGCAAAGGGAAGATTTATAAAAAATGTTGCCGAAGCAGCCGGCGTAGCCACCGAGGATATTATTTCCCATGAGCTATTTTTGTACAATCGCCAGACTCCGTCCTTGTGGGGAGCTGAAAAGGAGTTTATATCCGCACCTAAGCTTGACGACCTTGAATGTGTTTACTCTGCGCTTTGTGCAATCACGGAGTCGAAATCGGCTGCAATTTCTGTAATGTATATTTCCGACAATGAAGAAGTCGGAAGCACCACAAAGCAAGGAGCTGCTTCTACTTTCCTGCGGGATACGTTATCGAGAATCTGCGACTTGCTTAACGGAGATTTAAGAATAGCGGCGGCAAAATCAATGCTTCTTTCCGCCGACAACGCTCATGCCGTTCACCCGAATAATCCATCACTCGCTGATCCAACTCATCGCCCCATCCTGAACGGTGGTGTGGTTATTAAATACAACGCTTCACAGCTTTATACCACCGATGCCGTTTCCGCGGCAGTATTCCGTGAAATTTGTCGTATCGGACAAGTACCCGTGCAGGTATTCAGCAACCGTTCAGATATGCGCGGCGGCTCAACCCTAGGGAATATTTCCAACAGTCAGGTTTCAATGTCCGCCGTTGATATTGGTTTTGCTCAGCTTGCAATGCACTCCTCATATGAAACTGCCGGAGAAAGAGATATTCCTCACATGATAAATGCTATGCGCACCTTCTTTGAAACTGAGCTTGACGGTTGTGACGGCAACATCGAGATTACAAATATCGGAAATTAACATATAGAAGAAAAAGACCCTTGCAGAATCGGATAAACCGATATGCAAGGGATTCTTTTATATTTTCATTAGCTTAGCGTAGGTTGCCATAAGCTTTTTTGTGCCTACTTTATCGAAGATGATTTCGTACATTACATCAGCGCCCATGGGTTTGGCACTGATAATTTCGCCTACTCCGAAAGTATGATGCCGTACCCGGTCACCTACCTCAAGCTGTTCGCTCACATCAGTTCGTCCCACATCAGAAGCAAGGTCGGCTTTTTTGAAAAATTCCTGAGATATGACCGGCTTCTTTGATTTCTTAGCTTGTTCGCCTTCTGGCTTCGGTATATACCCAAGATCCACAAGTTCTTCGGGAATTTCATCGATGAACCTTGAGCGTGGATTGAATTGAGTTTTTCCGAATATCAGACGCTCGCGAACATGAACGCAGTATAGGCGTTCCTTTGCTCTGGTTATTGCAACATACGCAAGTCTGCGTTCCTCTTCCAATTCTTCTGGATCCATAGACGACTGAACGCTGGGGAATATTCCATCCTCGAATCCGGGAACAAACACCACCGGAAATTCGAGTCCCTTGGCGCTGTGTATCGTCATAAGCACCACCGCATCGGCAGATTCGTCATAGTTATCAACATCGCTTACAAGGGCAACATCCTCAAGGAAGCCTTCAAGGGAAGCATCGGGGTTATCGGTTTCGTACGCAACGGCATTTGATACAAGCTCGCCGATATTTGCCATTTTGTCAATTCCGTCAATCCCCATAGCTCGGAGCATTTCCTCGTATCCGGTACGTGAATACACTTGTTTTATAAGCTCTGATACGGACTCACATTCAGATATTACTCTGAGCTCATTTATCATGCTGACAAAATCTTTTATGCGTGGTGCGGTTTTAACAAGCGCTGTGTATTCTGCGGCGTTCTCCATCACCTCAAAAATAGGTTTGTTTTGGGCTTCGGCTATCTTAAATATAGCCTCGATGGTAGTTTCGCCGATTTTTCGCTTAGGTTCATTTATGATTCTGCGCAGACGCACGCTGTCGCTGCTGTTCTTCAGAACACAGAGATATGCAATCATATCCTTGATTTCTTTGCGTTCATAGAAACGTACTCCTCCAAGCATACGGTAGGGAATACCGCTTTTCGCAAAATAGTTTTCAAGGCTGTTTGATTGAGCGTTCATGCGGTAAAGTACGGCAAAATCACTGTATCTGCGCTTTTCTCGGGTAACACCGTCAAGGATTTTATTAATTATATATTTTGATTCTTCGTTTTGGTTTTGAAGCTTTTTAACTCGGATCTTGTCCCCGGCGTTTCCGCTGCACCACAGCTCCTTGCCGCGTCTGCCGAAATTATGTCGAATTACGGCATTGGCAGCCGAAAGAATATTTTGAGTTGAACGGTAATTTTGCTCAAGCTTTATAATTTTCGCAGATTCAAAGGCTTTATCAAAATCAAGAATATTATCAATGGTTGCGCCTCGGAAGCGATATATTGATTGATCGTCATCTCCTACGACCATTAAATTGCGATAACGCTTTGTAAGTAGCTTTGCCAGCTCAAGCTGTGCTCGGTTGGTGTCTTGATATTCATCAATACATACGTACTTAAAGCGATTTGCACAGTAATCTCCGGCTTCTGAGGATTCTCGCAAAAGCTTTACGGTAAACATAATGATGTCATCAAAATCAAGGGCGTTGGCGGAACGGAGTCTTGACATATAAAGTCTGTAAACCTTGGCAATCTTTTGCAAACGGAAATCCGAACCCGCCTCGA
>JAZNUF010000129.1:0-1612 GCA_045592185.1 Candidatus Flemingiibacterium sp. | reverse complement strand
TTTCGTCACGTTTGAAGACACCTGCATCTTCAAGGACATTAAGAAATACCTTGCCGATTTCCTGTTCGATAATACTTCTTGCATTAGTTTTGTTTATATCGGGATATTCAGCCGAGATTTCAGAAAGCCATTCGGAATGTGACGAAAGTGATTCGTCAGCCGAAACATCGATTTCGCCCAAAAGCACTTTTTCCATAAGTGGAATTTCTTTGGAAAGTCTTGCAGGTAGAACCGCAAGTCCCATAACCTCGATAAGACCGATATTTTCCTTTTTGATATGGTGAAGCGAGGGATTTGGGTGGTAAAGCCCCATGGGACGTTCGGCGGTGGTGATATTATTACGAAGTACAAGGTCACATTCGTAATAATCGCCGTTCATTCTTGAAATGGGGGTTATTGTATTATGGGAATTTCCCTCGGTTTCGGCGAAGATATATGCTTCTTTATCGGTATAATTGCGCCATTTTTCCAATATATCGGCACAGCATTTCTGAAGGCTATATCTATTTTTTGAAGAAACGCGGATAACCGACATGGGCCATTTAACAATACCTGCCTTAACATCGGGGTAGTTTGAAATAGCAAATTCGGTTTCTATCGGCGCTTTTGCCATAGCAAAGGTATAATTACCGCCCTGGAAATGTTCATGGGCGAGTATAGAGCCGCCAACTATGGGCAAATCGGCATTTGAGCCGACAAAGTAATGAGGCAGATATTCGATAATATCGAACATTTTCCCAAAAACCTCGGCATCAATCTTCATGGGGATATGTTTTGTATTAAAAGCGATACAATGTTCGTTATAATAGCCGTAGGGAGAATATTGAAGTTGCCATTCTTCGCTATTGACCGCAAGCGGTACGGGGCGGAGATTTTGCCTTGCGGGGTGTGTTGCGTGACCTGGAAAACCCGCATTTTCGGCGCAAAGTTGGCATTTGGGGTAGGCAGATGATTTTGCGTTTTTAGCCGCGGCAATATCGCGCGGGTCCTTTTCGGGTTTTGCAAGATTTATTGTTATATCAAGCTCTCCGTATTCTGTTTTTACTGCCCACTTCATGTCGCGCGCGATACGGTATCTCCGTATATAGTCTGTATCCTGAGAAAACTTATAAAACCATTCTGTGGCACGCTCGGGCGACTCAAGATAAAGCTCACAAAATCTTGATATAACCTCTCTCGGGCGCGGGGTTAACTCCCCCATAATCCGTGTATCAAAAAGGTCAAAATCAGTTGTATTCCGCTCAATCATTCCCTTATCCGCAGCATACTCACAAAGCGATGTAAGCATTTCTTCAAGGCTCTTTTCCCCGCTTTCTTCATCTTTAAAGCTATCTATTTTCAGGATGTCAATAAGCCTGTTTCTTATATACGTTTTATCAAGAGGAGAGATTAGCCCACGCTCCTCTGCATAAGAAACAAGTGCGTTTATATCTGCAAAAATATTCATTTTAAATATCCTTCCGGATGGGATTTGTGCCAACGCCATGCAGAGCTTATAATCTCATCAAGGTCGGCATGCCTCGGCTTCCATCCAAGTATTGTTCTTGCCTTACAGGATGATGCAACAAGCCGCGCAGGGTCTCCCGAGCGGCGAGGCACGAGCTCTTCCGGT
>JAZNUF010000128.1:0-3443 GCA_045592185.1 Candidatus Flemingiibacterium sp. | reverse complement strand
GTTCTTTGTAGCCTAATCTATTTACCAATAAGGGCAGCTTGAATAAATCCTCGCTCTTATGATAAAGGGAAACAAGCAATTCGGGTTTTTCTCGCAAGATAGTCTGTCGTGAACCCTCAAGGGCTTCAAATTCTACTCCCTCAACATCGTATTTAATGTAGTCGCACCGTCCCTTGAAAACGCTGTCAAGGGGTACGCCTGCTACTGTTTTCAGCTTTGCGCCTGCCTTTTTCCCCTCATCTGAAGCAACCGTGGAATTTCGATTTCCCCCAGCCGTAAAAGTAAGATTCATAATCTCGTTCCAAGCCGCACAGTTGTAAGCGTTGACTTGTATTTCGGAAGCTTTAGCAAAATCCGCTAACTTCTTATAATTGCGAAAATCAGGTTCAAAGGCGCAAACGCTTTTAAGCTTCGGTGAATACTCCGCAAGCTCTCGTATGCTGTCCCCATTATACGCCCCAAGGTCCACAGTATATTCGTATTCATTGCAATGTAAAATATTTTTCATAACGTCTTCAGCCGTCACAGCATGACGTCTCAAATATTCTATCCGTCCAGTTAGCTTATATAAAATTACGTCACAATATGTTTCCCTTGAAAGAGCATCAGAAAAAAGCTCACAAGCCTCTGAAAGCTCCGATTTATGGGCATTAAAAAATCCAAGGTCAAAAATCTCGCTTCCGCCAACAACCGGAACATCGGGTGCATACAGCTCATGTTTTTGGGAGAGAGCATAAATCGCCGAAAGCACCTCCGGAAGCCTTGTACCGAAAGAAATTACTATTATAAAATCATCATACTTTTCGAGTATCTCAGTATAGCTCATTACAATTTTCCCATGAAAGGCCTGATGGCGCACAAACCCATCGGAAGCGAAAAAATCAGCAACCTTAATTCCGTAACGCTCAAAAACGGCGAGGATTTTATCCGCGCCGTTTCCCATTCCGTACATGACGATCGGCCTATCCGTTTTAGCAAGGTAATGCCAAATATCCATGGATATGTCGATTTTATTTACATTGCAATATTTCTCTGTAAGGTCTAAATTTATCATATTTTTAAAAACCTTTTTGCATTGTTATAGAAGATATCCTCACGTTCCTTTTCGGTAAGATTGATTTTCAGGAAGCGTTCAATCTCTCCTGCGGTGTTCTTAACAGGATAATCTGTACCGAACATAACCCGATCAGTACCTAAAGTACGTATGATTTGCTCTGCTCTTTCCGAAGTCATCGCCCAAATTGCGCTGGAAGTGTCGTACCACACATTAGGTCTGCCCGCAAGGTACTCTATGGCTTCATCCCAAGCCTGATATCCGCCAAGGTGTGCGGCGACCACTTCGAGCTTCGGGAACCTGTCAAGTACTCGTGCCAACTTCTTCGGCTCTGAAAAACGGTACTGAGGACGATTATCACCCATGTGAAGATAAAGAGGCATACGCCCTTCGATAATCTCGTAAAGCTTCATTAAAATCGGGGAATCAATATCAACCTCTTGAATATCGGGATGAATTTTCACTCCACGGAGCCCAAGCTCCCAAATTCGGTTAATTTCTCCTTCAAAATCAGGGTAGTCTTGATGG
This sequence comes from Candidatus Flemingiibacterium sp., assembly GCA_045592185.1. Lineage (GTDB taxonomy): Bacteria > Bacillota > Clostridia > Oscillospirales > CAG-272 > Flemingiibacterium. The sequence continues at coordinate 1,861 of JAZNUF010000128.1, read as the reverse complement.
ATACCGCAAAAACCTACGGTTTCAAAGCCTTCTTTGCGAGATTTTTCCGCCAGTGCAGCAATGGAATCGTTTACCTTCGTAACCTGATGGGCGTTTGTGGCAACTGAGAAAAGAAGGAAGCCTTTAACTCCGTTTTTCCGTCCCTGAGTCGATAAATCGCTATATGTTCCCTTCCCATCCACGACAAAATCGTAGAAAGCACCGAGATTTTTTACGGCCTTTTCCGCGATAGCTTCGGGATAGGTATGGGTATGAATATCAAATATTTTATACATCCAACACCCCTCAACAAAGGCAATTAATAAACAAATTCCTGATAAATTGCGCAGAGAGCATTTTCAAAATCCGCCTGCTCTACACCTACAATAATACTGATTTCACTTGAGCCCTGGTCAATGGTGCGTATATTAATGCCGGCACCGCTGATGGCTTTTAGAACTCTCGCAGCAGTACCCTTAGCTTTAACCATAGCGCGGCCCACAACCGCTACAAGGGCAAGACCGTCCTCAATTTCAATCTTATCGGGATTTACCTGCCGGCAAATACCCGTCTTTATAGCCTCGCGCTTGTTTTCAATTTCAGCCGTGCTTACCACAACGCTCATGTTGTCAATGCCTGAGGGAAGATGCTCAAATCCGATTCCATTTACCTCCAAAACCTCAAGCACACGGCGCCCAAAACCGATTTCGGCATTCATCATGTCTTTTTCAATAGTGAGTACCGAAAAGCCTTTTTTACCCGCAACACCCGTGATTACGTTGCCCGTATCAAATTTATTGCTGTGGGCAACTATCATAGTACCGGCGGCAGAGGGATTGTTTGTATTTTTAATGTTTATCGGGATTCCCGCTATTCTGACAGGGAAAATGGCGTCCTCGTGAAGAACTGTAGCACCCATATAGGAAAGCTCACGAAGCTCGTGGTAAGTAATCTCGCTAATCACTCTCGGCGAATCCACAATGCGAGGGTCAGCCATGAGGAATCCGTCCACATCTGTCCAGTTTTCGTAAATGTCGCAATTTGCAGCACGAGCCACAATAGAACCGGTTATATCCGAGCCTCCGCGGGAAAAGGTCTTGATGGTATCATTGGGCATAGAGCCGTAGAAGCCCGGGATTACAGCATACTCATGCTTCTTAAGTCTTTCTGAGAGAACAGTGTTTGTTCTTTCGGAATCGAACTGACCGTTATCGTTGAAGAAGACCACCTCCGCTGCGTCAATAAAATCAAAGCCCAAGTACTCGGCTAAAATTTTACCGTTCAAATACTCGCCGCGGCTGGCAGCAAAATCGCGTCCTGCCTTGTGAATAAATGCATTCTTTATAAGATAAAAATCGTCTTCCAAAGAGAAATCAAGTCCTAAATCAGCAATGATTCCGTTATAACGAGCTTCGATTTTTCCAAAATACTCGTTTATATCATCGCCCTTTGCCGCCATATCATAGCAGGCATAAAGCATATCGGTCACCTTGGTATCATCCTTTGAACGCTTACCGGGAGCAGAGGGTACAACATATCTTCTTTCAGGCTCCGCCTTAATTATCTCGGCAACCTTTTTAAACTGAGTGGCATCAGCAAGAGAGCTTCCGCCGAATTTTACAATTTTAAGCACAATATTCTCCATTCCGCCGCCTTGCGGCACAAATATAAAATAAAACAAAAAATATCACATATATTATATTATATGAAAAAAGCCGTGTTCTGTCAAGCAGTATCGCGGCTTTTTTATAAATTTTGTAATCGTCAACAGTGGAAAGGACAAACTACGACCAAAAGGTGTACATTTTAACAAGCTAATATGCTTTACAAGCTGTATTTCTGCAAAGTTTAATTACTACCGCCGGATATATCCAAAGAAATA
>JAZNUF010000127.1:0-2468 GCA_045592185.1 Candidatus Flemingiibacterium sp. | reverse complement strand
CCGGAGGAAAGCTCTACGCCGTTGCAGACAATATCGTACTGATATGCGAAAATTTCCAACGGGTCTTTATTGAGAAGAGCGTCCATTCCACCTTGAGGCATGGAGAAAGGGTTATGTGTAAAATCAATCTTATTTGTGTCAGGATTAAGCTCGTACATGGGAAAATCCACGATGAAGCAAAATTCAAAGGAATCCTTGTTTATAATTTCAAGGGTCTCGCCAAGCCATGTGCGAATTTCACCTGCAAGACGGTTAACCGCCGCGGGGGCATCGCAAATAAAGAATACCGTTTCTCCGTCCTTGATTGTGCAAAGCTTAACAAGCTCGTCACGCTTTTCGGGAGTTAAGAATTTTGCAATGGGTCCCTTGAACTCGTCACCTGCAAGTGTCAGATAGCCAAGGCCTTTCATGCCGATACTTGTTGCAAATTTGAGTGAATCCTCAAAGAATTTCTTTGATCTGCCGCTGCAATCCGCAACGATACCGCGGACGGGCTTACCCTTGAATATGGGGAAATCCACCTCTGCAAAAAAGGCAGTTAAATCCTCGATAATCAGGGGGTTACGAAGATCGGGCTTGTCGGAGCCGTACTTCAGCATGGAATCAGCGAAAGTTATTCTCTTAAAGGGAGGCTTTGACACCGCCTTATCGGAGAACTTCTTGAAAGTGTTGTATACAACAGTTTCAGCAACGCCAAATACGTCCTCCTGGGTTGCAAAAGCCATTTCAAAGTCAAGCTGATAGAATTCTCCGGGAGAACGGTCCTGACGGGCATCCTCATCACGGAAACAAGGTGCGATTTGGAAATAGCGGTCAAAACCGGAGGTCATAAGAAGCTGTTTAAACTGCTGAGGTGCCTGAGGCAGCGCATAGAACTTGCCCTTATGCTTACGGCTGGGAACCAAGTAGTCACGGGCGCCCTCGGGAGAGGAAGCTGTGAGAATAGGCGTTTGAATTTCGAGGAATCCCAGCTCCTCCATCTGTGAACGGAGGTAAGAAAGAATCTTCGAGCGAAGTACTATGTTGTCGTGGATTTTGCGGTTTCTGAGGTCGAGGTAACGGTATTTTAGTCTGACCTCCTCACGAGTCAGAGTGGAAGCATCAATTTCAAAAGGCAGACCCAGCTGGCAAGGACCAAGAACCTCAATTTTTTCTGCACGAACTTCAATTTCGCCCGTAGCAAGCTTGGAGTTTATGGTTTCTTTGTCGCGTTCAGTAACAACGCCGTCAACGGAAATAACCGTTTCTTTTGGCATACCCGCAATCATTCTGTCATCGGATATGACGATTTGAGTAATTCCGTAATGGTCGCGAAGGTCAACGAAAAGTACACCGCCGTGGTCGCGTACGGTATCCATCCAACCCGTAAGGGTTACTTTCTCACCGAGATTTGCCTTTGTAAGCTCGTTGCAATTATGGGTTCTTAACATGACTATATCCTCCATACATTGAAAAAATATTCGTATTTTGTAGGGGGAAAACAAAAAAGTCCTCCGCCCACAAGCATGGGACGAAAGACATCTTCCGCGATACCACCCAAATTGATTGTTTCCAATCCTCTCAAAACGGACTGACGCGCCGAAACGTGCGGTTCTAATCACCGAAGCTTTCTTCCGCAAGCTCAGGAGTGTTTTTCTCACGAGGTTCGCCGCCGCATTTCCACCATCAGCAGCTCTCTTTTGGCGAATGTCCTGTGATACTCTCTCCGTCATAGCCAATTTTACAGAATAATTCTATCATATTTTTCGCCCTATGTCAAGTAGTTTATCACGATTTTTTTGATATTATCCATGCTTAAAACAAAAACTTGAAAAAAAGACTTGACAAATTGAATTTAAAGTGATATAATAATGCTTGTCAGAAAAATGTGCTGGTGTGGCTCAATGGCAGAGCAGCTGATTTGTAATCAGCAGGTTGTTGGTTCGACTCCGATCACCAGCTCCATATGGAGGAATTCCCGAGCGGCCAAAGGGGGCAGACTGTAAATCTGTTGTCAGTGACTTCGGTGGTCCGAATCCACCTTCCTCCACCAAGATGAGTGTCCTTAAAAGATGACACACGAAAAACCGAGGAAATCCTCGGTTTTTCTCGTTATATCTCCGTTTTCCTCCGTTTTTCAAAAATCGCTTTTTGCGAACTAAAAAAAGATGCCACTTGACCGTTTTCACAAATACAGGGGATTCGAACTCTAAATTATAGATTTTCAGGGGACTAATGTGCAGATTTCAACGCAAATTAGTCCCCTTTTTATAGTAATAAAGCAATATGAAATATTAAATTTGTATGTCACAATATAAATTCAAGTTTCCATTCAAAAGGCGATGTTATTCAACTCGATTTTATAGTAACCCTACAAAACACTCCCGTGTCACACTGAATAAATATTGCCGTCCTTCATGCGGATGATGCGGTCACAACAAGCGGCAACGGAATCATCATGGGTAACAATTATCACGGTCGTGCCTTTT
>JAZNUF010000126.1:0-4576 GCA_045592185.1 Candidatus Flemingiibacterium sp. | reverse complement strand
CAGGGCGCTTCGCCTGTCTGATATTTCCGTGTGGACGGGCGCCAACATGATGTTTTGAATCACGGTTTTATTGTTGAACAGATTGAACTGCTGGAAAACCATGCCGATTTTTCTTCTGTGATAGTTGATGTCAACGCTCATGTCGGCAATATCAACGCCGTGGAAGATGATTTTTCCGCCGGTGGGGTCTTCCATGCAGTTAAGACAGCGCAGAAATGTGCTTTTACCGCTTCCCGAAGGACCGATAACACAGACGATATCACCTTTATTTATAGTGGTGTCAATTCCCTTGAGAACGTCAAGCTTCCCGAAGCTTTTTCTAAGGTTAACTATGTCTATCACTCTTCTTAAGCCCCCTTTCCATAAGTTTTATGCCAAGCGTAATCAGCATTACAAGCACGATGTAGATAATCGCCATGAAAAGATAAGGGATAAGATACTCATAGTTGCTCGTGCCGATTTCCGTAAAGACTTTATAAAGGTCCACCACCGCAACGAAGCTTGCAACGGAGGTTTCTTTGATAAGGGCGATAAATTCGTTTCCGAGAGTGGGGAGGATGTTTTTAACCGCCTGGGGAACGATAATTTTCATCATGGTTACGGAGTAACTCATACCCAGAGCACGTCCTGCCTCCATCTGTCCCGGGTCAACAGACTGAATACCGGCACGCATTATTTCGGATATGTAAGCACCGCTGTTAAGTCCGAAAACAAGCACGCAGGTGTTTATCGAACCGATATTGACTCCCATCATCGGGAAAATAACGAAATATGCAAGAAGAAGCTGAACGACTATCGGAGTTCCGCGGAAAAAGCCTACATAAACCGAGAAAATTCCGTCAAGTATGCGGGGCAGGGGCTTGTATTTCGGCATTACCTTAACGGCGGCAATCAGCGTACCGATAAAAATACCGATGATAAGACCTACCACGGCGATAATCAGCGTATTTTTAAGTCCCTCGGAGAAAACGCGTATGTAGCCCTCATTTATCCAGAAGGACTGCCAGAACTTTGACCACCTTACTGCAATGTCTGTCATTGGGGCCTCCTATCTAAAAATTTAGGAGCCGGCCGTCAGTTGGGACGTTCCGGCTCCGGACATTAATTTAAATTAACTTAATCAGTTTCCGTTGATGGACTTTACGATTGCGTTTGCAGGAGCGTTGTCGAGAATAACGTAGTTGATTTCTCCGTTGAGCATTGCGGTTACTGCAAGAGCCGCGTAGTCATACGCCATCTTTTCAGCAGGGATACCCTTGAAGCCGTAGCCGTCTTCGCCCTTGTCAAGGTCGCCGAGAATGTAGGTTTCACCGGTGGTGCCTGCCTGGCAGCCGATCTTGTTGTCCTTGGTGAGAGCATCGAGGATTGCAACTACTTCATCGGCAGTGGTGCAAGCATCAAAGTCGGTGCAGGACTCGGGAACGATAAGTACCTGAGCTGCGTTGTAGTAGGAATCGCTGAAGGTTACAACCTCTTCTCTTGCGGGAGTGATGGTAAGACCTGCCATAGCGATGTCGCACTGCTCGTTCTGAACAGAGGTAACAACAGATTCAAACTTCATATCCTGGATAACAAGCTCACGGCCGAGGAATTCAGCAAGACCTGCGGCGATTTCAAGGTCAATACCGTAGAACATACCCTTGTCGTCAACCATTTCGAAAGGCTCAAAGCCGGTGCTTGTTGCAACAACCAGCTGGTCCTTTGCGGTGTCAAGAGTTGCGGAAGCGATTTTTGCAGGCTCGCCGTTGCCGAAGTACTTGTCGCAGATAGCGTCAAATGTACCGTCAGCCTTGATCTGTGCGAGGTACTCGTTTACTTTGGTAAGAAGCTCAGCGTCTTCCTTGGATACAGCGAATGCGTAGGATTCTTCGGAAAGGGCAATGTCGATTACCTTTGCCTTGGAAGAAGCGGTACCGCAGGAAGCGAGAACCACAACAGCCATAAGGGCTGCAAGAGCGAGAGAAAGAATTCTTTTCATGATGTTTACTCCTTTTAGTTTATAATAGTAAAGCAATAATACTGTAATATATATTACACCAAATCAAAGAAAAAAGCAATAGTAATACTGCACAAATTCTGCATTTTACAGAGAAAAGCGCAGTGGTTTTCAGAAAAATTCGGGTAATGTGAGCCGATGCTGTACTTTGCCGATTATGAACGCTTCCATTTAACTCCGCCTGCAATGTCCGTAAGCTCTATACCCATTTGAGAAAGCTCCTCGCGGATTTTGTCTGCTTCGGCAAAATTCTTAGCCTTTTTCGCATCACGGCGAGCAAGAAGCATTGCCTCCACTTTCTCATCGGTTTCGCCCGATTCGCTGACGATAACAAATTCCCCTGCTTTTGGTGCTGCGGCAAGCTCTTTTCGCTTAGAGGCTGCTTTTTCTATAAGGTCGAGTCCCAAAACCTTGTCGAAGTCTGCAAGTAAGGCTAATTTGCAGGCATCGCTTGTGTTTGCCTTCAGCACATCGTAAATGGCGGTCACGGCAAGGGCGGTATTAAGGTCGTTTTCGAGAGCTTCGGTAAATTTGGCCTTAAGGGGGTCAAATGCCGATGGGTCAATTTCTCCCGAATCGGGATTCAGTGCAGCGATTTTTCCTATCAGCTTGTTATAGGAGATTACAGCGTTGTCAAGATTTTCCCAAGAGAATACAAGATTTTTTCTGTAATGGGATTGGAGACAGAAAAGGCGATATACAAGCGGGTCGTAGCCTTTTTCTTCAAGAAGGGACACGGTGAGAAATTCACCGGAGGATTTTGACATTTTACCGGAGTTTGTGTTCAGGTGATGAACGTGCATCCAGTAGTTGCACCATTTATGACCGAGATAAGCTTCCGATTGAGCAATTTCGTTGGTGTGATGAGGAAAGGCGTTGTCGATTCCGCCGCAGTGGATGTCAAGGTCCTCGCCTAAATGCTTCATGGAAATACCGGAACATTCTATATGCCAGCCGGGGTAACCAACACCCCAAGGGGAGTCCCATTTAAGGGCTTGGTCTTCAAACTTTGATTTGGTAAACCAAAGAACGAAGTCGTTTTTGTTGCGCTTGTTAAGGTCAGCTTCCACACCCTCACGGACGCCTACCTCCAAATCATCCTCGCTGAAATCGTTAAAAACGTAATACTGGGAAAGCTTTGATACGTCAAAATAGACGTTGCCCCCTGCCATGTATCCAAAGCCCTTTTCAATTAAGGCTTCAATAATGCGAATATAGTCGTCAATACAGTTAGTGGCAGGCTCAACCACATCGGGGCGTTTAATATTAAGCTTGCGGCAATCCTCAAAAAAGGCATCGGTATAATATTTTGCAATTTCCATGACCGATTTGTTTTCCCGTCTTGCACCCTTGAGCATCTTGTCTTCGCCTGTGTCCGCATCGGAGGCAAGGTGTCCCACATCGGTAATGTTCATTACGCGCTTTACGTTGTATCCGATATAGCGTAGGGATTTTTCAAGGATGTCCTCCATGATATAGGAACGCAGATTTCCGATGTGCGCGAAGTGATAAACCGTAGGTCCGCAGGTGTACATTTTTACAAGGTCAGGATTGTTTGGGACGAAGTCCTCTCTTTGGCGTGTAGATGTGTTGTATAGCTTCATTTGATTTCTCCGTTTTCACTTGCTGCAAGCTTTTTTTCGATAATCTCTAATTTGCGCTTTAGGATGCATAACTCCTGTGCCACAGGGTCGGGAATATGTACCTGGTCCAGGTCGCAGATGGAAATTTTCTTGTTGTTTTTCTTTACGATTCGTGCGGGAATGCCCACTGCCGTTGAATTGGCAGGCACTTCGTCAAGGACTACCGCATTGGCGGCAATTTTTGAGTTGTCGCCCACCTTGAAAGGGCCGAGGACTTTCGCGCCCGAGCCTACCATGACGTTGTCGCCGAGGGTGGGATGACGTTTGCCGGTGTGCTTGCCCGTACCTCCCAGCGTGACACCTTGATAAATGGTGCAGTTGTCGCCGATTTCAGCGGTTTCACCGATGACTACCGCACTTCCGTGGTCGATAAACAAGCCTTTGCCGATTTTTGCTCCGGGATGGATTTCGATACCGGTCAGAAAACGGGCAGCTTGGCTTACAAGACGTGCGGCGAAGTGCTTGTCATTTTCGTAAAGCTTGTGAGAAAGGCGATAAGCAAGCACGGCGTGAAAACCCGAATAGAGCAGAGCAACCTCCATGTTGCTTCTTGCCGCGGGGTCCCGGTCACGGATGACGCGGATGTCGTTTGCGATTTCATTTTTCATCTTTTTAAAACCAGACGTAATTTTGTAAAGGTTGACATCAATATTCAGTTCCATAAAATCTCTCCTTTATGAAATAAAAAAACGCCCAATAGCCGAAAGGCTATAAAGGCGGCGCAGCGCGGTTCCACTTTATAATTATACTCATTCACGCCGTTGGGCGTGTCACTTCTTTAACGGGAAGCAGGCGGATTTGGCTACTGTTACTTCACCAAATCGGCTCACGGACGCACTTGTGTCTGACTCTGTCGCCATACGCTTGCACCACGCGGAAAACCGCGGCGTAACTCTCTGGGGCGAGGAAAACAGACTTCTTTCCGTTCACAGCCTTT